>CAIMWY010000072.1 GCA_903845315.1 uncultured Burkholderiales bacterium | reverse complement strand
TTGTTTGGTTCTCAAGCTTTATTGGCCTGCTGCAATACCGGTGGGTTGGATGTAGCCTAGTTTCCAACCTAACAAAATACAAAGAAATAAAAGTATCGAAAAACCAACGCGCAAAGCCAAAGCTTTGACCATCTTGCTGGACTTGGGTTGACCGTTACGGCCATCACGCATCATGAACACCAGCGCTGAGACCAAGCTGCCTAAGATGGCCAAAAAAGCAATTGCAACAATGAATTTCATACGCACCATTATCGCCATTCCGCGCAGCCGCAATTTTGTGTGGGTGACGTTGGCCCTGTGTGTTGGCGTGGCGTTGACGGTGCGTTTGGGCTTTTGGCAGTTGTCGCGTGCCCAAGAAAAACTAGACAGGCACCAGGCCATTACGCAGCAGCAAGCAAAGCCCGAGTTGGATAACGCTGAGCTGCTTGAGCGGACTGCTTACTTTGATTCGCTGCACCGTCGTGTCAATTTGACTGGCCGTTGGCTACCCCAGCACACTGTGTATTTGGACAACCGTCCCATGAACGGTCGGGCTGGTTTTTGGGTGCTCACACCCTTGGTGCTTAATGCAAACACCCGTGTTTTGGTGCAACGCGGCTGGGTGCCACGTCACCAACTCGACCGCACCTTGCTGCCGCCCATCGACACGCCATTGGGTGAGGTGCATGTGCAGGGTCGCCTGAGCCCACCGCCTTCAGAGTTGATACAACTGGGTTCGGCACAAGCGCTGGACCATCCAGCGTCAGGGTCATCGCGCATTCGGCAAAATATCGATCTTGCACAGTACGCATCTGAAACAGGAGGCCCCTTGGTGGCCACAGTGTTACAAACTGGTCCGGCCTCTGAAGGTTTGATGCGCGACTGGTCCGAAATTTCTGCTGGTGTTGAAAAACATCAGGCCTATGCTTTTCAATGGTTTGCTTTAGCTGCGCTGCAACTGCTGCTCTACCTTTGGTTTCAATGGATCAAACCTTACCGTCATGTCCGACCCAAATCGCCCTGAAGCTGACCATCCACTAGGCCTGACGGTCTATGACTTGCCGTCACCCAACGACGTGCTGCAATCTGATGCACGTCGAACAGCCATGGGTCGTCTCCGTATGTTGATCGTGTTGTTGGTGTGTGCTGCGCCGGTGGTGACTTCGTACTTCACTTATTACGTGGTTCGTCCAGACGGGCGCCGCAATTTTGGTGACTTGATCGAACCTACACGTGCTTTGCCTGCCACTTTGGGGCTGACCTTGGCCGGACAAACTGTTGCTCTGCCAGATTTGAAAGGTCAATGGCTGTTGGTGAGTGTGGCGGGTGGTGCTTGCGCTGAAGGTTGTCAGCGCAACCTCTACCTTCAACGTCAATTGCTGACGGGTCTTGGCAAAGACCGTCCGCGTACCGAATGGGTGTGGCTCATCAACGACCAACAAGCGGTGCCCGCTACGCTATTGCCGGGCTTGAAAGAAGCCACGGTGTTGCGGGTGGACCCGCAGCAGTTGAACAGTTGGTTGTTACCGGCGCAAGGGCATGCCTTGAGTGAGCACTTGTATGTGGTGGATCCATATGGCCAGTGGATGATGCGCTTCCCCGCCAAACTCAACACCGAAGGCGCACTCAAAGCCAAGCGTGACATAGAGCGCTTGCTGCGTGCTTCCGCAGGCTGGGACGAGGCGGGTCGCTGATGGTTGAGAGTTTGTTCAACCTGGCACCCACGCTGCATCTGTTGATCACAGGCGCGCTGGTGGCCATGGTGCCGCTGTGTTGGGTGTGGTTGCGTAACCCGCGAGCATCGACTGCGCAGCGTGTGCGTCGGCTCACGCTGGTCACGCTGTTCTTGACCTTTGACTTGGTGTTGTTTGGCGCTTTCACACGCTTGACCGATTCAGGTTTGGGCTGCCCCGACTGGCCCGGATGCTACGGGCAAGCCAGCCCAGTGGGTGCGCAGGCAGCGATTGATCAGGCTCAAATGCAAATGCCCACTGGGCCTGTCACTCACACCAAAGCATGGATAGAAATGACCCATCGCTACATGGCCATGGCGGTGGGTGCACTGATATTGACCTTGTCGGCATTCGCGTGGACGCGGCGTTTGCGCGGCGACGTGAAAGTGGGTGTGGTGTGGCCCACATTGACCTTGGTCTGGGTCTGCTTGCAAGGTGCATTTGGTGCCTTGACCGTGACCATGAAACTTTTTCCATTGATCGTGAGTTTGCACCTCTTAGGTGGCTTGATTTTGTTGGCCCTGCTGATTCAGCAAGCACAAGAGCAGCGACTGACCAACGACTGGGTCACGGTGATGACCATCGACCCCAGCCTGCGTCGGCACGTTCATTGGGCTTTGGTGTGTCTGCTGCTGCAAGTGTGTTTGGGTGCTTGGGTCAGCACCAACTATGCGGTGTTGGCCTGCAACACCTTTCCGCAGTGCCAAGGCAGTTGGTGGCCTTTGATGGACTTTGCGCAAGGCTTTGGTCTGTGGCGGCCATTGGGCTTGAACACCTTGGGGGAACCCATTCATTTTGAAGCACTCACCGCCATCCATTACACCCACCGATTGATGGCTTATCTTGTGTTTGCCTATCTGGGGGCGTTGGCTTGGCGGTTGTGCCGTACGCCGGCCTTGGCTGCACACGGTTTTGTGTTGATGGGCTTGTTGCTGTTGCAATTGCTCACCGGCCTGTCCAATGTGGTGCTTGACTGGCCGTTGGTAGCCGCTGTGTTCCATACCGGCGGGGCAGCCGCTTTGCTGATGGCCTTGGTATGGTTGTTGTCAGACACACGCACCCCGCGAACCCAGTTAGATTGATTGTTTGAACCCCACCATGAGTGCTGCTACCCCCTCTCTTTCTCGCTGGCGTCAGTTCAATGCGCTGACCAAGCCGCGCGTGATTCAACTCATTGTCTTTTGTGCCTTGATTGGCATGGTCTTGGCTGTGCCTGGTGTGCCGTCCTGGGCTGAAGTGCAACTGGCCGTGATCGCTTGTTTGGGCATTTGGTTTGTCTCGGGTGCGGCAGCAGCTTTCAACTGCCTTGTTGAAAAAGGCATTGACTCACGCATGAAGCGCACCGCTTGGCGACCCACCGCCAAAGGTGAGTTGAGCGACCGTGACACCTTGCTGTTTTCAAGCCTCATGTGTGCGGTGGGCTCTTTGATTTTGTACACATGGGTCAACCCACTCACCATGTGGCTTACCTTTGCCACCTTTGTGGGCTATGCCGTGGTCTACACCGTGATTTTGAAGCCTTTGACGCCACAAAACATCGTCATTGGCGGTGCCTCGGGTGCCATGCCGCCCGTGTTGGGATGGGCTGCCATGACGGGCGATGTGGGCCCTGAGGCACTGATCTTGTTTTTGATCATCTTCTTGTGGACTCCGCCGCACTTTTGGGCCTTGGCTTTGTACCGTGTGGAAGACTACCGCAAAGCCGGGTTGCCCATGTTGCCTGTGACGCACGGCAATGAGTTCACGCGCTTGCAAATTGTGCTCTACACCTGGGTCTTGTTTGCTGCTTGCTTGATGCCCTTCATCTACCGCATGAGTGGCTGGCTGTACTTGGTCAGTGCGGTGGTGTTGAGTGTGGGCTTTTGCGGCTATGGTTGGGCCTTGTGGCGCAACTACTCAGACGCGCTGGCGCGCAAAACTTTTCGCTTCTCACTCATTCATCTGAGCCTGCTCTTTGCGGCGCTCTTGATTGACCACTACCTTTGATGCTTATGTCTACCCGCCGCGTCTTTCTGTCTGCACTTGCTGCTTTGCTGTCCACCGCCTTGGTGGCGTGCAACCCTGACAAGCCCAGCTTCAAAGCCATTGACATCACCGGCGCAGACTATGCACGCGGCTTCACGTTGAGTGACCACAACGGCCAAACGCGCAGCTTGTCGGATTTCAAAGGCAAAGTTCTGGTGGTCTTTTTTGGCTACACCCAATGCCCCGATGTGTGTCCCACTTCGATGACCGAGTTGGCCGAGGTCAAGCGTTTGTTAGGCACCAATGGCGACAAACTGCAAGGTGTGTTTGTCACCGTTGACCCTGCGCGTGACACGGCCGAAATGCTCAAAGCCTATATGGCCAACTTTGACCCCAGCTTCATCGCCTTCATTCCTACGCCTGAGCAACTGGCCGTGGTGGCCAAAGACTTCAAGGTCTATTACAAAAAGGTCGACGGCAAAACCCCCACCAGCTACACCATGGACCATTCCGCAGGCAGCTACGTGTTTGACGCGCAGGGCAATCTGCGTTTGTTCAGTCGCTATGGCAGCGGTCCTCAGGCCTTGGCCGAAGACATCAACACCTTGTTGAAATAAAAAAGGGTCGCTGGCAGAGCGACCCTTCCGACATGCAAGAAAATTTGCTTTAAGCGTAGTCGGCCAAAGCGGTCTTCATCTTCTTCATAGCGGCGACTTCAATTTGGCGGATGCGCTCAGCGCTCACGCCGAACTCTGAGGCCAAGTCGTGCAGCGTCATGCCACCCGATCCGTTGTCTTGGACCTTCAACCAACGCTCTTCCACAATGCGACGGCTGCGTTCGTCGAGCACATTCAGCGCGGCCGCAATGCCGTCAGACGCCAGCACATCGCGTTGATGCGCGGCCATCATGGCGGTGGGCTCGTGGTTGGCATCGGTCAAGTAGGCGATGGGGCCAAACGCGTCTTCGTTGTCGTCGCTGGAAATTGGGTCTAGTAGCACATCGCCACCAGACATGCGCATTTCCATCTCCAACACCTCTTCGCGTTTCACATTGAGCTTGTGCGCCACGGCCTCGACCTCGATTGGGTTCAAGGTGTCGCGGTGGGTGGCAGCATCCATGGCCGAGGCATCGGCTTTAAAGCCTTGCTTCATCGAACGCAAATTAAAGAACAACTTGCGCTGAGCCTTGGTGGTGGCCACCTTGACCATGCGCCAGTTCTTCAAAATGTACTCATGAATCTCGGCCTTGATCCAGTGCATGGCGTAGCTCACCAAACGCACGCCTTGGTCGGGGTCGAAGCGTTTCACGGCTTTCATCAAACCCACATTGCCTTCTTGAATCAAGTCGGCATGCGGCAGGCCATAGCCCAAGTACTGACGCGACACAGACACCACCAAACGCAGGTGCGAGAGCACCAGCTTTCCAGCGGCTTCTAGGTCGTTCTCGTCACGCAATTTGCGCGCGAACTCTTGCTCTTGCTCCAACGTGAGCATGGGCAGGCGGTTGGCGGCAGAGATGTAGGCGTCTAAATTGCCAAGTGGCGGCACCATCGACCAAGGGTTGGCGACGGTCAGTGCGGAGTGGGTGAGTGTTGTCATTTGTAGTCCTTTCGGGTACCAATGAATGAATCTTAGCACTCTTCGCCTTTGAGTGCTAATCAAAGGGGTTAACCCTTGGTAAAGAGGTGATTACTACACAAAACCAATGTCGTCGCATTCAATTGCTTTGCAGTGGTGGTTCGATACCCGCAAATATTTTTTATACAACCTAAATATTCATATTTTATTAGGTGTCCAAAATGATTTGTGGGGCTACATGACTAGCGTCGTGCAGTTGCCGTGAATCACGATGGCCATGCACGAAGGCTGGAAAGCAGAAACCAGTGGGTTTTTAGGGGCGGGTATGGAAGCAGAAACTCAAAGAGATGAGGTCGCAATGGGACGAGCCTGGTCTTGGCTTAGAAATTTTGCGATGCGGCACAAAGTCATTACAGCGCTGGCAGTTCTATATGTGATTTTTAAATTGGTCATGACGCCCATCGTCAATCCGTTTGCCAGTGATGTTTACACAATTCGTGGACGGTTTTCCTTTGATCAAGGTTTTGAATTGATGTTTATTCAGAACGCTTATGGCAATGCCAACTGGTACAGACGATGGTGCGGTGGGCACAACACAGCGGACGCCATTTGTCGTGAGGGGGATCGCGTTTTGAAGCCGACACGGCTAGACGGACAGAACTATGAAATCAAGATTTACCGTGACCGTTACTTTTCTGCTTTTGCGGATTGGAAGGAAGAAACGTGGCATGTGGAATACAAGGCAAATATGGGCTTGGACCCCACCAAAGTAATGGCGCATGCATACGTTAATGAAGAAAACTCGGCGTGTAACGGTAGTGAAGAAAGTGCAATCCGGCACAAAGGACAGTTATTTTGCTCAGGGCATTTAAACCACAAAAAATACAAAAACCTCATCATTAATGAGGGACTGCCCTTGAAGCCGAATGAGCGACTGCTGAATTTCTGGTTGTATCCCGATTTGGATGCCATGCTGCTTAAGGAGACAACGCAATGAGTTATGACGTCAACGAAGCGTTTCTTGCAGATAAGTCTTATAAATTAGGTGATGCCAACAAAGGTCAAACCATCACAGACCCAAACGGTAATCGATGGGTGGTTGTTGATGTATCACGCGAAACATCAACAGGTTATCAAGGTGCGTTACTAAAGAACTTAGATACAGGCAAGTATGAGTTGGTGAGCCGGGGTACTGAGTTTGATCGCGAGCCCATCAAAGATGGCGTCGCTGATTTGCAAATGGGCTTGGGTCGACTTCCTGATCAAATTGCAGATGCACGTGCATTTTTGCAAGCATCACTGGACAAAATCATTGATGATGGTGGAACTACTAGTTCCGACCTGAGTCTTACAGGTCACTCTCTAGGCGGTTCCATCACTCAAGTGCTAGGGGCAGAAAACCCTCAGCTACGGGCAACGGCATTCAATCCCTATGGCACTGGAAATCTAATTCCTGAGGGGAATCATCCAAATATTACGAATCACATTGCAAGTAGCGATTCGGTTTCGACCTTGCCCGGTAGCAATATGGTCGGTGAGACGTTCCGTTATGAATCACCCGGGGGCCATGGCATCGCCCAATTCGTAAACACATCTTTGGCAAGTCAGAGTGGTGTTCATGTCGACATCAATATGCCACCCGTGCAAGGTGTTGATAGCGACCCAATGGGAACAGGCGATGGTGCTGCCATCATGAACGCCGTTCGTGTTGAGACACGGCTGAGTAGTCATTCCGACCACACCACCGACTACAACTTTGCTGACACAGCAGGCTCAGGTCGTGGCACTGTCAACCCCGATGCGGTTACGCCGCCTGCTACCGTTTTCAACCCCGCCACAGCACTTCCGAGCTACAGCGGCGATAACGCGGTGACGGTGCAGCCCGGCGACACGGTGAGCAGCATTGCCAAGCGTTACGACATGACAGTGCAGCAGTTCTCTTCGTACCTCAAAGAGCAATACGGAGACAGTGCCGATCTCAACAGCATCGTCGCAGGTCACAAGCTGCCGATTCCTCAAGATGTGTTCAAGCGTACTTTGGGGGGCGTGAATGGCTTGGACTTACCACCAGAAAACCCATTCTTGACACCTAGAGCACAAGAAATCAACGAAGCCTTAGTCGACGCATTCAGCAACCCTCAAGTGCCTATTGGTAAAGGAATTTTGATTGCAGACAACAGCGGTACATTTCCGGTGGAATCAGAGGCACAGAACGTCGACATCGATTCGAGTGATATCTTTCAAAGCATAGGTTTGTTCAACGGCTTGAATAACCTTCAAAACTGGGATCACTTGAGCGATATAGGAAAACTCAGTGCAATGCTGGGCTTTTACAACGCAGTAGACGGTCTTGGTGCGGCGTTTGGTGGGACAGGCAACAACCTGCCAGGTGACTTTGCAGAAACTGCGGGTTGGCTCAATTTAGCGCAGGGCGTGCAAAGCGGTGATGGACTCATCATTGCCAGCGGTATCAACCAGCTCAGCGATCAAGCGGTCGACGAAGCGCTCAACAGCATGTTGGGCAGCAGCGAAGTCCCTTACGTTAGCGCATTGCTGGCGCTCAAACACTTGGAAGACAACCCAGCCCAAAGCATCGGTACTTTGGCGGGTATGTACGTTGCGGGCCCATTGGGCGGTGTCATTGGCGGATTTATCGGTGGTGCTTTGGGCGGCCTCTTCGGCGACGACGACCCACCCCCACCCCCAGACGGTGCTGTGCATTTTAGTTGGGATGCCAACGGCAACATCCAACACACCATCGACTACAACCAAAGTGGCGGTGGTGATGTGGCCAACAACTTGGCCACAGGTGTGCAGAGCTTGCTCGAAGCTGTGGTGCAAGCCATCAACGAGAAGAACCCCAGCAGCGCAGACGACGTGGCCATCAATCCGTACTTGATTCCGCGAGTCGGCTACAGCAGCCAAACGGGTGGTGCGTGGCTAGAGGTCACCATGACCGATGGCACCACATTCCATGAGCCTATATTTAGCGAGAGCATTGCGCAGAAATTACTGGAGACCTTGAGCAGCAACGGCGGCCTCGCTCCTGCATGGCAAGTGCAGACGCTGCAAGAGCGCGTGCAGCACTTGCAAGACACAGGTGCCAATGACGAACAAATTCATCGAGAAGTGCATGCAGGTTTAGGCGGACTGTCCAGTGACAGCAGCCAAGCCTTTGCCCTCCAAGGTAATGCAGCAGAAAGCGCCGACTTCAAGAGCCAAACATTTGGGGCGCTTGTGGTGCACCTGGGCGACACCCCCGGTGTGCAAGCGGCTCAAACCCAACTCACGCAAGTGCTGCGCGATGTCGAGGGCGATGGGTATTTTGAGCAAACCCAAGCAGTGGCTAACACAGACAGCGCAGGCAACTTGCAAGCGGTGCTGACCATTGACTTCAATGGCAACGGTCTGATCGAAACCCGCGACATCTTGAATTTAGGCGGCAACACCAGCGAAGACAATCCCACCGACCAAGCACGACTGGCCAATGCCAACGCGGACCAACAGCGTAACAACATCGAGTGGTTAGACGCCAATGGGGACGGAACGATTGACATGAGCGACCCGGCGTTTGCAGCTATACGGCTGTGGGTCGATGTCAACCAAGACGGTGTACAGGCAGCCAACGAAGCCAGCAGCTTGGCTGGCCAGCACATCAGCAGCATCAACTTCAAAACAGGCCAAGTGACTTACGCCGACGGCCACACCGATGCGCTGACAGCACAAAGCCTCAAAGCAGATACAGAGGGCATCAAACTCACGCAGATACGAGAAGTCAACCCCGACGGTACGCTGCGCACCCTAGACGCAGGCACGGTCTTGGAACACGAAGGCTACCAAGGCCAAGTGCAGATCACCGATGAAGGTGGCACACGATGGGTGGACAAGCGCGACCAAACCTACGAGCAACAAGCCCTGCGCACGGGCGACTGGGAAGGCACCGCAGAGCAAGAAGCACACAGGCACGGTGGCGGCAACGTGGATGGGGCACCCTCAGAGACAACAGCGACAGGGGCCACAGATTTGGGCCCTGTTAAAACAGCAGCAAATCAAACCACACAAAGCACCGTCGCGGCTGGGGATGCGCGGGTGGTCAGTGATGCGCCCACACAAGCGCCAGTCAAGTCCAATGCGCAGGTGACCTTATCGGCGGGCGACAGTCGCATCAAAAGTGACGCAGCCCCAACAGCCATTCCCGCCTCCAATGGCATCCGCGTGCCAGAGACGCGGCTGGCTTTTGTGCCCAGCACTCAGGCGTTGTCGAGCAATGAAATTCGCCTTGTCACACAAGACATGATTGAGAGTGCAGGCAGCAGCATGTTTGGGGCGGCGGGTTTGGGGGTTTTAGGCGCGGTCGGTTTAGGGGCCACCGCCAGTGCGGCAGAGGCAGCAGCGGTGCAGGCCAATGTGGTCAGCGCTGGCAACAGCGCCAACCCTAGCAGCAACAGCGCCAACGCGGTGAGCACCAACAACCAGTTCACCACCCCCCTGCCGACTTCGAGCACAACGCCAAACACGTCACCTGCACCATCCACGCCAGCAGAAGTGGTCGTCAAGCAGGCTGAGGTGTTCTCTGCGCCCGTGTCGCTGGTGCAAGGGAGGCAGACGGTGCAAACCGTAGCCACATCTACAACCACATCCAGTAGCACGTCCTCGCCGGTCTTTGTTTCGTCAACGCCAGCCAGCCCTGTGACACAGGCGGCAACTGTGGTGGTGGTCAAGGCGGTGGTGATCAGCAGCGCAACCAGCAGCAAAGCCAGTTCAGACAGCACGTCTGCTACCAGCAGTGCAGCAGCAACACCGACAACAGCGCCAGATACATCGTTCACCACGTCCAGTGTGAGCGCAAGTGCAGCCACTGGTCTAACGCTAGATTACCCCGTGGTCAGTGGAGAAACTTTACCCGGTACCGAGGACGTGGTGCTGCGTTTGAGCCAAAACGTCTTGTTGGCCAACGACAGCAGCCCCAACGCGCGTGCGGATGCCAATGCACCTGCACTCACCATCACAGCGGTTGCAGACGCGGTGAACGGACAGGTCAGCTTGAACGACGGTGTGGTGGTGTTCATGCCCACCACCAACTTTCATGGCGATGCCAGCTTCACCTACACGGTGACAGACCAATATGGTTTGAGCACCATGGGTAGCACAACACTGGTGATTGCGGCTGTCAACGATGCGCCTGTAACGCAAGGTGAAACAGGGAAGACACAAGAAGATACGGCCATCTATTTCAACGTGGCAGACTTGCTGAGCAACGACAGCGATATGGACACGGCTACCGATGGTCAGGTGCTCAGCATCACAGGCATTGCCGCCGCTCAGAATGGCATGGCAACCTTGTTGGCAGATAGACGCATCCGTTTTGTGCCGGACAGCAATTTCCATGGCACAGCCCAATTCTCCTACATCGTCAACGATGGCAACGATGCAAGCCACAACGGCAGCACCACTGCCGCCGTCAAGGTGGACGTCAGCGCCGTGAACGACGCGCCCGTTACCCAACAAGACACAGCCAGTGTGGATGAAGACATTCCCATCTTCTTCACCCAGGCACAACTCTTAAAAAATGACAGCGACGTAGACACTGCCACCGATGGCCAAGTGCTGACCATCACCGCCGTATCAGCCGCGAGCAACGGTACTGTGAGCATGCTATCCAATGGCGACATCCGCTTCATCCCCAACGCCAACTACCATGGCACAGTCAGTTTCACCTACACCGTGAGCGACGGCAATGGGGGCAACACAGACGCGCGTGTTAATTTGACGGTGCTTGCAGTCAACGATAGCCCGACAGCGCTGGGTGATGTGTTTGTCACCCAAGAAGACCGCGCCATCGTGTTGACCTCAGCACAGCTGTTGGCGAATGACACCGACAACGATATTGCGACCGATGGCGACGTCCTCACCATCAGCCGGGTGTTTGATGCCTTGCATTGCACGGTCACCCTCAACACGGATGGCACGATCAACCTCGTGCCCGATGCGCAATACCACGGGAATGTAAGGTTCAGTTACGAAATAACCGATGTATCAGGTGCCACCAGCACTGCGTTTGTTGTGGCGGGTGTGAGTGCCGTCAACGACGCGCCAGTCAGTCAGAGTGACAGCTTTGATGGCACGGAAGACACACTCATCATTCTTGAACAAGCGGATGTATTGGTCAACGACACCGACAACGATGTGTTGACTGATGGCGACAGCCTGTCGGTGCAAAGTGTGGGCAATGCCAGCCACGGCACAGTGCGTTTGTTGAGTTCAGGGCAAATTGAGTTTTTGCCGGATGCCAACTACCACGGCTTAGCGACTTTTGACTATGTGGTGACAGATACTTTCGGTGCCACAAGTACCAACACGGTGACTTTAAGCATTGGGGCTGTCAACGACACGCCTGTGGTGGAAGGCGAGAGCACTAACACGTACGAAGACACCACGCTCAACATAGCAGACAGTAATCTTTTGGCCAATGACAACGACGTAGACACCATCACCGATGGTCAAGTGCTAAGCCTGAGTGGGGTTAGTAGCATCAGCGGCAAGACCCATGGCACGGTGAGTTTGGTGAACAACGCCGACGGCACACAAACCGTGCAGTACACGCCAGACGCCAACTACCACGGGGTGGTAAGCTTTAACTACACCGTGAGTGACGGCAACGGGGGGGACGCCACCGCAGTGGCTACCGTTAACCTTGCAGCCGTCAACGACGCACCCGTCACGGTGGGCGAGACCAGCAGCACAGACGAAGATGTGGGATTGACCTTCACCCAAGCACAACTGCTGGCCAATGACAGCGACGTGGACACAGCCACAGACGGCCAGGTATTGCGCATCACCGCCGTATCGGGCGCGACAAATGGCACGGTGAGCATGCTCGCCAACGGCGACATTCAATTCATCCCCACCGCCAACTACCACGGCACAGCCAGCTTCACCTACACCTTGAGCGACGACTTCGGAGGCACCACAGACGCCAGTGTGAGCATCACCGTCAACGCCGTCAATGATGTGCCAGTTGTAACGGGCGAAATAGTCAGCACCAACGAAGACACCGCGCTTTGGTTTATCCCATCTGATTTATTAACCAACGACACCGATGTAGACGTGGCCACCGACGGCCAGGTGCTGAGCATCACCGCAGTCAGCAACGCCACGCATGGCACCGTGGGTTTTGTTACGCAAGCCGATGGCAGCCAACGCATTGCTTTCACGCCCGATGCAAACTATTTTGGCGTCGCAAGTTTTCAATACGCCGTGAGCGATGGTGCAGGTGCAAGCTCAACAGGCACCTTGTCGATCAATGTGGCCCAGGTCAATGACGTACCTGTCGCCCATGATGACAGCGTGAGCGGTATTGCAGAAGACAACGTATTGCACATCAGTTTTGCTAGCTTGTTATCCAACGACACCGACGCGGACAGCAACAACGCTTTATTGGGCGGTGTGAACGATAGCTTGACCGTCTGTGCCGTGGGCAACGCGACGCATGGCTCCGTGGCCTTGGTCAATGGCGAGGTTGTTTTTACGCCAGATGCTAACTACCACGGGGTGGCGAGCTTTGTGTACCAAGTGCGCGATCAAAGTGGTGGCTTGTCACAGGCAACGACAGCATTCACCATCACCGCTGTCAACGATGTACCGGTTGCAATTGGTGAAACTATCAGCTCATCGGAAGATACCCGTTTGCTATTTAGCCAAACTGCCTTGCTACAAAACGACAGTGATGTGGATGTGGCAACGGACGGACAAGTGCTCACCATCAAAGCCGTTTCAAATGCACGGCACGGCAGCGTGACGCTCAACGCCAATGGCACGATTTTGTTTGTACCCGATGCAAACTACTACGGAACCGCCAGCTTTGATTACACCGTCGACGATGGCAATGGAGGCACAGCATCTGCTACCGCCACGATCACGCTGCTGAGCGTGAACGATGCGCCTGTGGCAACGGGTGAGACGGTTCAGGGTGTGGAAGATCAGCAACTGACGATATTGAGCAGTGCCTTGCTGCAAAACGACACAGATGTAGATAACTCGCAAGCAAGCTTGGCAATTTCTCGTGTCCAGTCGGGTGCAGGTGGCACGGCATATTTGAATGCCAGTGGTCATGTGGTGTTCACGCCGACCGCCAACTACAACGGCAATGCAACATTCACCTTCTGGGTCAAAGACCCTGATGGTTTGGAATCCAATGCAGTGATCGCAACGGTTGTTGTGAACGCCGTGAACGATGCGCCCAGTGCACAAGGAGAAATCGTGACAGGGGCTAGCGAGGATGCAGTTTTTCACATCAATAAAACGATCCTGTTGGCAAACGACAGCGACATTGATGACGCAAGCAGCGCATTGAGTTTGAGCTGGGTTGGCAACGCTTCGGGATGCTCGGTCAGTTTGGACGGCAATGGCAATGTGGTGTTCACGCCCAATGCCAACTACAACGGTAACGCATCGTTTCAATACAAAGTGCGCGATGCCGCAGGGGCTGAATCAGCCGTAGTGCAAGCCGTGATTCCTGTCACCGCAGTCAACGATGCGCCGGTGGCTGTGGATGACAAGTTCGATACTTATAAAAATACACCCGTGACGGTGGCTTTCAGTGAGTTGACCAGCAACGACAGCGATGTGGATGGCGACTCGTTGATCGTCAGTGCCGTGAGAGACCACGCGAACGGCCATGCATCCATCGTGAATGGTCAAGTGCAGTTTCAAGCCACGACGGGATTTACGGGCGCTGCATCGTTTGATTATTTGTCAGATGACGGACATGGCGGGCAGACTTGGGCGACGGCTTATGTGAATGTCAGACAAGCTCCAAATCAGTACCCTTATATTCAATACGTAACAGAGCGTCCGAATGTTATGGCCATTGACGATGGAACATGGAGAAACTTTATTTCTGGGTATCTTCATGGATATGTAATAAGCGATGAATCACCCGAGACAGTAAAAGTATATTTTGACTCAGCAAAAGGATACGTTGAAGGAGATGAAATGCAATATTTTTCGCAGACTCAAGCCGGGGCTGTAATAGATACAAAAAACCACAACCTTTCATGGAATATTAATGCAGCAGGATTCTGGGCAATTAACTATTTCGAAATAACCTGGAAACTTGTTGATGAACAGGGTTTGGAAAATTTTCTTACTTGGACCGTCGATGGATTGAATCCTTCTGGACCTAGTTATTGGAATTTCTTTACTAAATATTCGGGTGTTTACTACCCCCCCGTCATCCTTGACCTCAACGGCGACGGCGTTCACTTCACCTCATTACAAAACTCCAATGTCACGATGGATGTGAACTTTGACGGTATCCAAGATAAGATGGCCTGGGCAGGCAACGACGATGGCGTGTTGGTGTGGGACAAGGACCAGAACCATCAAATCACAGATGCTTCAGAGTTCGGTTTTCAAACCCTCAAGGCCGATGCCCAAACGGACTTGGAAGGTTTGCAAGCCCTAGACACCAATGGCAATGGCCTACTTGATGCAGGTGATGACAAGTTTGCAGAGTTCGCTGTTTGGCAAGACGCCAACGGCAATGGCGTAACAGATGTTGGTGAATTCAAAACACTCATCGAGCTAAATATTGCCAGCATCAACCTGAAGTCGGATGGCCAAATGCGTGATGCAGGGACATTGCTAGCCAACAGTGGCAGCGGCGAAAGCGATGCGGTGGTGATGGGCAATTCAGCCTTCACACGCACAGACGGCAGCACAGCTCTGTTGGCAGACGCGATGTTGGCTTATGAACCAGGACATGCCACAGCAGTAGCCGATGCACAAGTGGCAGAGGTTGTTCGCCAAGCTTTGCTGTTTAACCAGATGTGCAACACGGCTTCGCCTTCAGATGCCGCCCCACTGGCTTTTGTTCCTATTGAAACGGATGTGACGGTGCAGGACTTGTTGGTAGTTAACTCTGACAGCGGGTATCAAAGCTTGCAAGCAGCTTGATGTCCACCGCAATCACTCAATCAACCTTGCCAATCCGCTTGATAGCAGCCTTGATGCGCTCCTCGTCTTTGTCAAGAAAGGCCGTAAAGGCAGGGCCGTCGCGGTAGTCCACTGGGGCACCTAGCTTGTTCATGAGTTGCACAAACTCTGGCTCTTGCACTGCACGGCCAATGTCGCGGCGAATGGTTTGCGCTAGGGCATCGTCTGTTTTGTTGGACGCAAACAGACCCACCCACAAGTAGAACTCCACGTCTTTGAAGCCGAGCTCAATCGCCGTGGGTATGTCGGGCAACAAAGCATGGCGTTTGACGCCGGTGGTCACCAAGGCGCGCAGCTCTCCGGCCTTGATTTGAGGTGCAAGCACGGCCGGAGCGCCTGCCGTTGCAGCCACCACACCACCCAGCACGGCCGTCAAGGCAGGGCCTCCACCGGAATAAGGAATGTGTCGCAACTTGATACCAGCAGCATGGGTCAACATCTCAATGGGTAAGTGCACGGCGCTGTAAGCACCCGAAGATGAGTAGGCAATGCTGTCGGGTCTTTTCTTGGCGTCGGCGATGAACTCTTCATAGGTTTTCCAAGGTGCATCGGCCTTCACCACCAGCACCAAAGGATCTGCAACCAACAGCGCCAAGGGTAAAAAGTTGCTTCGATCAACCGCAGGTGTGCGGCCAAATAAGCGTTCTGCCTCGGGCACCGCAATGATGGATGGATGTGTAGCCAACAAGGTGTAGCCGTCGGCTACTGCATTGGCCACGGTCGACATGCCAATGGCGCCACCAGCGCCAGCCTTGGTGTTGATGACCACGGGTTGCTTCCAGACCTTGAAGAGTGCTTGCGAAATCGCACGACCGGCCTGATCCACCGCCCCACCTGGAGGGAAGGGCACCACCAAACTTACCGTCTTGTTGGGATAGGGCGCAGCTTGCGCCCATGACAGGCCACTGCCCAGACTTAGGCCTGCTGCGATGGTGAAGTCGCGACGTGTCAGCGATGTTTGGTTTTGCATAGGTGTCTCCTTGGTGAATGTGTTTTAGTCTATTTTTTGAACAGCGGCAAGACCTTCTAGTGCAAGCCCATAGCCCAGCAGATCATGCATGCGTCGCTTGAGGTCTTGGGTCAGCATCACGCGGGTGTAGCGTCTGAGCAGCGGTGGGCGTTGGCGCAGTTGACGTGCGAGCTCCCAAGCACGCGGCAATACTTTTTCAACCGGCATCACTTCATTGACCAAACCAAGGTCAAGCGCTTGCTTGGCGTCGAGTACTTGGCCTGTCAACAAAAAATAACGCCCGCGGTTGGTACCCATCAAGAGTGGGAACACCACGTGCACGCCGTCACCGGGCACCAAGCCGCCATTGAAGTGGGCAGAATCTTGAATGGTCACTGTGTCTGAGGCTAGAACGATGTCGCTCAAGAGCGGAATTTCTGCATGGCGCGAGGCAGGGCCGTTCATGGCGGTGATGACGGGCACTTCAATGTTGAGCAGGTTCATCAAGAGGTGCTTGCCCTCCCAGTACCAAAGGTTGTCCCATTCTTGCGCGGTCACAGGTTTGCGCGGGTTATGGTGGCCACCCTGCCCAGTGGGTTGCACGGCAGGGCCCGAGTACTCGTCCCCTGTGCCGGTGAGGATGACAATTTCGTTGTCACGGTCTCGGCCCACATCGAGAAAAGCGCATTCCAAGTCTTCGTGTGCGCGCTTGCTCCAGCGCAGGGGGCCACCCTCGGTGTGAAACTGCATTTCCAAAATGCCATCTTCGCGTCGCATGCGCACCGATGCGTATTTATCGCAGTAATCCGTAAAAGTTGTCATGGCTTGTTTCCTTCTGTGTTTTATTTGGGTCGTTGGTTTGTTTTACAAAGTACGCGCTTCAATCATTCATCGCAGCCACGATGCGTTCGGGTGTCATCGGCAGGTCACGCATGCGAATGCCCATGGCGTTGAAAATTGCATTGCCAATGGCGGGTGCTATGGGGCCGGTCACGCCTTCGCCAACCCCCAAGGACTCTTCTTGAGGGCGATTGATGAACTCGATTTCCATCTTTGGTACCTCGCTGAAGGTCAAGATGGGGTAGTCCTCCCAGGTGCGGCTGGTGATGCGGGTGGTGTCGTGTTTGACTTGTTCTTTGAGGGCCCAACTGGTGGCTTGAACAATACCGCCTTGAATCTGATTGAGCACACCATCCGGGTTGACGATGCAGCCACAGTCGATGGCCGCATAAACACGCGTGACACGCACCGATTGCCCCATAGAAACTTCTGCAATGACGGCTGCGTAATTGCCAATATTTTTGTAGCGCGCAAATGCAAAGCCACGTCCGTGCGTTCCGTCGCCAACTTCTTGAGGCTTCCAGTTCGCCATGCGTGCCACAGCTTCAATCACTGCGAGGGCGCGCTCATCCTTTAGGTGGCGCAGTCGAAATTCGATCGGGTCAACGCCCGCAGCAGCAGCCATTTCATCCATGAATGTTTCAATGGCAAACACATTGATGTAGGCCCCAAGTGCTCTCAAGGCCGAGACACGGATGGGCATGGTTTGTATGGCGTGGTTGACCACATGCTTGACGGCAAAGTCGTAGTAAGGCACGGCATTGCGCTGACTTCCACCCCCCATGACCAGTGGCATGTCTGCGGGCAAAGGCGGTTCAATGCCAGGTTCAAAATGCCATGCAGCCAACAGCCCCGGGCCAGGGAAGCGACCAGAGCGTCCAATGTGGCGATTGCCCCAGATTTCCTCATGCCACTGAGCCACTCTGCCATCCGAAGAGAGCTTGCCAGAGAGCTTGACGGCCATGGCTGGCCCCAAGGGTTCCCAAGCAAATTCGTCTTCGCGCATCCATTGCACGCGAACCGGTTGTCCTGGTACTGCCTGTGCCAGCAAGGCGGCATCAAAGGCCACATCGTCTGCCCCGTTGTGACCGTAGCAACCTGCACCTTCGGCATGCCGAACCACCACAGAGTCCGGCGAGCGCGCCAGCAACTTGGCGATTTCGTCGCGCAAGGCGTAAATCGATTGACTGTGCGACCACACGTCCAGTTGCGCATCGTGCGCCCAGGCGAGTGCGCACGAAGGTCCAATCGACGCATGCGCCAAATAAGGGCGCGTGAAAGTGGCTTGTAGTTCAAGACCTTCGCTGTCCGCCACAGGTGAGGTGACATCGCACAGCAGTTCATCCTCTGTGGGTTGCGCATACAAATAGCTGTGCACTGCTGCAGGGTCTGGCAGACTGGCATGTTCTTCCCACTCACAGACCTTGGCCAATGCTTGCATGGCTTCAATGGCCTGTTCTTCACGGGTGGCAATCACCCCCAAAAAACTGCCCCGCTTCACCACAGCGCACACCCCGGGCATGCCACGAATTGGGGCCTCGTCTACGTGCAACAACCAAGCCTTGAAGGAAGGCGGGCGAACAACCCGCGCATGCAACATGCCAGGCAGTTCCATGTCGTGAATGAATGCACCCCCCGTGACTTTTGCCAAAAGGTCAAGCCTTGGCAGCGACTGCCCGACAGTCTTAAATGTGGTGGCAGCCTTGGGCGCTGCTCTGCCATTGGCATGCTGCTGCATATCAACATGCGGGGCCAATTGCCAGTAAGTCAGGCCCTGCGCACCATCTGAGGTTTCGAAACGCCCGTCGTGGACTTGTAATTTGTCATGGGGCACATCCAGCTGGCTGGCCGCCGCTTGTAAAAAGAGGGCGCGTATTTCGGCGCAGGCCTGACGCATGGCCTCGCCACCTTCTTGCACCGAGCGGCTGCCCGAGGTGGACCCTTCGTTGGGGCTGTGTGTGGTGTCAACCGCGATGGTGCGCAGTCGAAGGTAGTCCACATCAAGTTCTTCGGCGGCTATTTGTGCAATGGCAGACACAATGCCCTGACCAATTTCGACTTTGCCCGGATGCACGGTCACCACACCGTCGACACTGAAGTCAACCCAGCGGTGTAGCTGTGGATTGGCCTTTAAGGTGGGCGGAAGTGGGTGTGGGTGCGTGCTCATGTGGGCTTCCCCTGGGTGAGCTGTCCGGTGGCACGCAACACGGCGCGCACAAATCGCGCATGGGTGCCGCACCGACACAAATTGGCGTCCAATGCCTCGCAAATTTCAAGCTCGGTGGGCTTGGGGTTGTGGTCAATCAGTGCTTGCGCGCTGATCAGAATGCCTGGTACGCAATAGCCGCATTGAGCGGCTTGCTCTTCGATGAAGGCTACTTGCAAGGCGTTGAGTTGCGCGGGCGTGCCCAATCCTTCTAGGGTGGTGATGGATTTGCCCTCGCAGGCCCACAGCGGCGTGTCACACGACAACGTTCTGCGGCTATCCATCAGAACGCTGCATGCACCACACTGCCCCAAGCCGCAACCAAACTTGGCTGCTTTGAGCTTGAGGTCATTGCGCAAAGCGTACAAAAGCGGTGTATCGGGTTGCGCCGCGATGTGGTGCAACTCGCCGTTCACACGCAAAGTCAGACGCTGCGTCATTTGCCAAGTTCCTTCATGAGTATGTAGCTTTTGGGCGGATTGTTGAGTCGTTCAATGGTGTGACGTTGTTAAAGTGGATCGGTCTGCTCACACACCAAGGCTTCATTCACGCGACGCGCCCGGTGGTCCACGTAGTAGCCGCCAAACTCGGTGTAGCGCAGCACATGCTGTTGGCAGCGGCCACAGGCAAACACGTCGCAACGGTTGTACGGAAAATGTTTCACAGAGATCGGGGCATCTGGTGAGTCGTAGCGTGTGCCCTTGGGGTGGTGTTCTTCAAAAGTGGGTTCATGCATCTCTGGGTCGCGCAGCGTACCGACAGCTTGCATCTGCGCACGAGGCCATTCGGTTTCGGAGATGCTTTCCCAGCCTGCGCAGCGCTGGAGCCCGCACTGACATGCTCTGTAGCCCGGGTTCATCAAATCTTGCAAGCTTTGGGCGTCAGACAAATAAGTCTTTAAATTCATCGTTTGAGTTTAACAATGCGCTTGCCCACGATTGGCTGGATTTTTAGGGCGTGACACACCTTCAATAATTCTGTTGGAGAACGTCGTACACCGATCCAACTTTGGTAAAAATAAAACGCCCCAAAAACGGATGGTGGGGGCGTTGTCAGGCTAAGGCTGTTTCGCTGCATCCTACGAACAAGTCACTGTTGTGTTTGCTGTGTCGGTATCTTGTCCTGTGCCTTGGCTTATAAAACTGCCTACCTCCATCCACTTTTCTCTGGGGCCGACTTGACGGTTGCATTCCACGCCGTCGGCTGAGCGAATTCGGTCTTGGCCATTCATAGGGCTTGTGTAGGGCAGGTTGATGGGCTGTCGAAGTCTTGGTAGAAAACTTCGATGTCAAAAAATTCGGCGGTGTTGTACATGTTCATCGCCAGAAAGACGAAGAGGATCTGGCCTGGCTCGCTGGCGTAAACCCGCTGGGGTGACAGGCCATGCGCTTGGGTCGCATTCCAAGGCCATACAGCAGCTGACCACACCAACCACAAAGCGCCAGCACCGCACTTGAATCTAGAAAAAAACTGTTCTTTGCCATCACGCGTTCCTGAAAATGAGTTATTTATAATTTATTCCTTGGATTCGACTGCAGCAGAAAATATACTTTAAAAGTACTGTATGAATTAATTTTGTAGCATTTTGTTATTTTTACGAATTCATGTCGGTTTTAGAGAATTTCTTTCAACTTTCAGGCGTCGCTTTCTCACTCACCACGGGTCATGCGTTCACTCAAAGTATTGAGGAACAAAAAAACCCCCCATCCAAAAAGATGGGGGGTCAGCTTGAATAAGCACCTGCCAGTGGCAGGTGTGTAGCTGCTTACTTGCGTTGTGCCAAAGGTAAGGCCTGGCGCACAGGTGAGCCAGTGAACAACTGACGTGGGCGGCCGATTTTGTATTCGGGGTCGCTGATCATTTCGTTCAACTGAGCAATCCAGCCCACGGTACGGGCCAAGGCAAAGATGCCGGTGAACAGGTTCACAGGAATGCCAATGGCGCGTTGCACGATGCCGGAGTAGAAGTCGACGTTGGGGTAGAGCTTGCGGCTAACGAAGTACTCGTCTTCCAGGGCAATTTTCTCGAGTGCTTTGGCCAGTTTGAACAGGGGGTCGTTTTCCAGGCCGAGTTCTTTGAGTACTTCGTCGCAAGTTTCTTGCATGAGCTTGGCGCGGGGGTCGTAGTTTTTGTAAACACGGTGACCAAAACCCAT
>CAIMWY010000071.1 GCA_903845315.1 uncultured Burkholderiales bacterium | reverse complement strand
CCAGTAACTTATTACCGACAGCATGCACCAAATGGGTCTTGCCCAAACCAACGCCACCATAGATAAATAAGGGGTTGTAGAGTTGTCCAGGCATGGTAGCAACGTGCATGGCGGCAGCCCGCGCCATACGGTTGGCGGTGCCTTCAACCAAACTGTCGAATGTGAGCGCTGTGTTGAGTCGGGTTCGCGGCCCACTTGGAGAAGATTCTTCTAAACCAATCAGACTCTCTGGCAAAGACTCTAGCTCTTGAGAATATGGCAGAGAACGAGTTCTGACAGGGGCATCCTTCGGAGTGATCGCTAACTCAAGTTGAACGGGATGACCATACATTTGATGCAAGATGCTGGAAATTCGATGCGCATATTGCGCCCTAATCCAATCCAACTTGAAGCGATTTCCCACCAAAACAACCACCCGGCTCAAGTCATCCGCCACTGTTGCGATGAGGGGTTTGATCCAAGTGTTGAACTGTTGTTCGGGTAATTCTTGCGCCAATTGGTCGACGCAAGCTTGCCACAAACCGTCTCCAGAGCCTGCTGGTAGGCCGTCTGAACTGTTGGATGAAGATGCGCCCTGGATCATAAATTCTTCTGTGGATAGGTACGCTTAAAAGAGCGCGGAAACGGACTTTATCAAAAAATTATCCACAGGGGGAATAAAAATGCAGGCGCGCAAAGATTTGGCTTTAGGAAGATGCAAATGAGGAAGTTGCCGAAAGCAAAAAAATTTGCGATAATTATGGGTTTCCCTGATCTACAGGGTTCAGATATTTGGAATCAACATGAAACGCACTTACCAGCCTTCAAAAACCCGTCGCGCCCGTACCCATGGCTTTTTGGTTCGGATGAAAACCCGTGGCGGCCGTGCCGTTATCAATGCTCGGCGCGCCAAGGGCCGTAAGCGCTTGGCTGTCTGATAGCGCTCGTTTGAAAGTAACCGCGACACGTGCAGCTCTGTGGTGCATTTGAAGCAATGGGACGAATTTCAGGCGGTGATGCGTTCAGGAATTGCAGCTAAAACGGCGCATTTCGTCTTGCATAAATGGCCAATGGCGCAACAAAACGCGGTGGGGCTTGAGTTTGCCAAAACTCAGGCCCCATTTGCTGATGGCGTGTTGTGCTTGGGGGCGTTAACGCCCAAGCGCTGGGCCAAGCGCGCTGTAACTCGCAACCTGATCAAGCGGCAAATACACGATGTGTCAAAAGAATTCGGTGCGCGCTTACCACCCACTGCCTATGTGGTGCGGTTGCGGGCGTCGTTTGATCCCCGCATTTTCGTCAGCGCATCATCAGCCCCTCTTAAACAATGCGTTCGAGAAGAGTTGACACAATTATTTGCCAAAGTTGCGCTGACATGATTCAAGTTTTTTTGATCCGCTGTGTAAGAGCCTATCGCTTGTTGCTCAGTCCTTGGTTGGGCTCTGGCTGCAGGTTCGAGCCCACGTGTTCTGCTTATGCGATTGATGCCCTGCAGACGCATGGCGCAGCGCATGGGAGTTATCTGACGATGTCTCGCTTGATGCGCTGCCATCCTTGGTGTGCGGGGGGGCAAGACCCTGTGCCCACGAAGCCAACTACTTTTTCTCAACTTTTGCCATCTACCAACCTCGGAAGAAATCTTCATGAATGACATTCGCCGCACCATTTTGTGGGTGATTTTTGGTTTTTCCATGGTCCTGCTCTGGGATCAGTGGCAAGTGCACAACGGCAACAAAGCCACATTTTTCCCTGCGCCTGCGACCGCTTCAAAAGATACCCCTGGCCCTGTGGCATCGGCCGCGACGACAGCAGCAGGCGTTCCGCCTGCAATCCAAAGTACTGCGCCTAGCGCGCCACCTGTTGCAGAGAAAAACAGCAACCAAAACAAAGACTACATCGATGTGCAGAGTGACGTGTTGAAACTGCGGTTTGACACCGATGGCGCGACCCTTGCGCGGCTTGAGTTTTTGCGACATGCCGATGTCAACCATGTGGGCAAAAACGTGCGCTTGCTGGATGACAGTGCTGAGCGAATCTACCAAGCACAAACAGGCTTGATTGGCAGTGCAGGTGGGGAGCCTTTGCCAACTCACAAAACGCGCATGATCGTTCGTCCAGGCGCGCGCGAGCTGGGTAAGAACGCCGACGAGTTGACAATTGTTTTTGAGTCGCCCCCACAAGGGGGGCTTAAGCTGGTGAAAACCTTCACCCTCAAGCGTGGCGCGTACGACGTGGCCGTGCAGCACGACATTGTCAACGTCGGTCAGCAAGACGTTGCGCCACAGTTGTATTTCCAGTTGGTGCGCGACGGTAACAAACCCGTTGGAGAGTCGTCGTTTTACTCAACGTTCACCGGACCGGCCGTCTACACGGAAGCCAAGAAATACCAAAAGGTGGAGTTTGCTGACATCAAAAAGAAAAAAGTCGATGTCGAAAAAGAGGCGACAAACGGATATATCGCGATGGTGCAGCATTACTTTGTCAGCGCCTGGATTTTGCCCGACGGTTTGCAGCGCAATATTTCGATGGACGCAGTAGACATTGGTTCGAACATGCCCGATTGTTGCTACCGTGCCACCGTGATTGCTCCTTTGGAAACCATCAAGCCAGGAGAAACGAAAAGCGTTTCTGCCACTTTTTATGCGGGACCGCAGGAGGAAAACAAACTAGAAGCCATTTACCCAGGGTTGGAGTTGGTCAAAGACTATGGATGGTTGACCATCATGGCCAAACCCCTGTATTGGTTGCTCGACAAACTCAACCATTACCTAGGTAATTGGGGGTGGTCCATCGTGGCATTGGTGGTCTTGCTCAAAGCGGGCTTTTACTGGCTCAATGCGCATGCTTATCAAAGCATGGCAAAAATGAAAGCTGTCAATCCACGCATCATGGAAATGCGAGAACGTCTGAAAGACAATCCACAGCAAATGCAGATGGAGATGATGAAGATCTACCGAGAGGAAAAGGTCAATCCGATGGGTGGGTGCCTACCGATTGCGATCCAAATCCCGGTATTCATTGCCTTGTATTGGGTCTTGTTATCCACCGTTGAAATGCGCAACGCACCATGGGTGGGTTGGATTCACGATCTGGCTGCACCAGACCCATTCTTCATTTTGCCTCTGGTCATGACGGCCACAACCATGTTGCAAACAGCGTTAAACCCTGCGCCACCAGACCCTATGCAAGCGAAGATGATGTGGATCATGCCCTTGGCTTTCAGTGTCATGTTCTTCTTCTTCCCTGCAGGCTTGGTGCTCTACTGGATTACCAACAACGTGTTGTCAATTGCGCAGCAGTGGGTGATCAATACACGCATGGGTGTACCACCACAGTTCAACCTCCCCAAGTTCTAAATTTGGCCATTGAAGATCCAAAGCCCCGCAGCTCAAAAGGTTGGCGGGGTTTTTTTCTAGACAATCAATGTTTATGCTGGCTCAACACGACGCGCCGATCATTGCCATAGCGACAGCCTCAGGGCGTGGCGCCGTAGGGATTGTTCGTCTAAGCGCTAAAGGCCTTGTGCCGCTGGTGCAATCTTTGTGTGGAAGAGCATTGAAAGCGCGCGAAGCAACCTATCTCCCCATTCACGACGCCCAGGGTGTAGCGATAGACCATGTGTTGGCTTTGTACTTTCCGGCGCCCCACAGCTACACGGGGGAAGATGTGTTGGAGCTGCAAGCCCATGGCGGACCCGTGGTGTTGCAACTGTTGCTATCACGCTGTTTAGCGCTTGCGGCAACAGTCAATGAGGCGCAACAGATGCTTCTACCCGCTTTACGTTTGGCTCAGCCCGGAGAGTTCACCCAACGGGCTTTTTTGAACCATAAGCTCGACTTGGCGCAAGCCGAAGCGGTTGCTGATTTGATTGATGCCAGCACCGAGTCTGCGGCACGGAGTGCAAGTCGCTCATTGGCGGGGGAGTTTTCGGCAGAAATACATCGACTGCGAGATGCGCTGATTCATTTGCGCATGTTGGTCGAAGCGACGCTGGACTTCCCCGAAGAAGACATCGATTTTTTACACCAAGCGAATGCACAGGGGCAACTGGCTCAGCTGCGACTGCAAGTTGGGCTGGTCTTACAGAGGACACAACAAGGTGCGCTGCTGCGAGAAGGAATTCGGGTGGTGATTGCGGGGCAACCGAATGCGGGGAAAAGTTCCTTGCTCAATGCCTTAGCGGGCGCCGAGTTGGCGATCGTGACACCGATTGCAGGCACCACCCGAGACGTAGTTCAACAAACCATCCAAATTGAAGGCGTGCCACTTCACGTCATTGACACTGCGGGGCTGCGTGATCACAGCGAGGCGGACGAGGTAGAGCGCATTGGGATGTCGCGCGCGTGGGATCAAATTGCTGTTGCAGACGCAGTACTCATGTTGCATGACCTCACACGCCAGCAAGACCCGACCTACATTCAAGCAGACGTGGACATCGTGTCGACCTTAGCCGACACCTTGGCGCGACACGTGCCACTTCTCCACGTGTGGAATAAATCTGATGCCGGCCTTGTGCCTGATATGACGCCGGGCGTTGAGCAAGACCTTGTGTTGTCTGCGAAAACAGGCCAAGGCTTGCCAGCCCTGCGACAAAAGCTTCTGAACGTGGTGGGCTGGCAAGCCAGTGCAAGCGAAGGCGTCTTTATGGCCCGCGAAAGGCATGTTCAAGCGCTGCGCGAGGTTCAGACGCACTTAACCCAAGCGCACGACGTTTTACATGCAAAACAACCTGCTTTGGACGTATTGGCAGAAGAGCTTCGTTTGGGACAAAACGCACTCAACGCCATCACGGGAGAGTTCACGTCGGACGATTTGCTTGGCGTGATTTTTTCGAGCTTTTGCATCGGCAAATAAAACACCCGCTGACCGATAAAATCAGCCGATGAACCATCCTGTGAACACTGCGCCATTTGTGCTCGACGATCAACGAATCTTGGCCTTAGCGCACGAGACGCTCGACATCGAGGCCGAAGCTGTCCGCCAACTGCGCGATCGCTTGTCGCCAAGTTTTGTGCATGCGGTGCGCGCCATATTGGCGGTACGCGGTCGCGTGGTGGTGATGGGCATGGGCAAAAGTGGACATATTGGACGCAAGATCACGGCTACCTTGGCATCCACAGGAACGCCCGCGATGTTTGTGCATCCTGCCGAAGCCAGCCATGGTGACTTGGGCATGGTGAAAGACATCGATTTGGTGATTGCCATCTCCAATAGCGGGGAGAGCGATGAACTGTCGGCCATCTTGCCCGTACTGAAACGACAGGGGGTGCCGTTGATTGGCATCACAGGAGGCGGCACGCAGTCCACGTTGGCGCGACATGCCGACATCGTGCTCGACAGCGCGGTGAGCAAAGAGGCCTGCCCGCTGAACTTGGCTCCTACAGCAAGCACCACGGCACAGATGGCGTTGGGTGATGCATTAGCGGTGGCGCTGCTGGACGCGCGTGGCTTCAAGGCCGAAGACTTTGCGCGCTCCCATCCAGGGGGCTCATTGGGGCGGCGTTTGCTCACGCACGTGAGTGACGTTATGCGCAGCGGCGAGGCTGTACCCAGTGTGTTGCCCTCCGCCACTTTCAGCGAATTGATGCGTGAAATGAGTGCCAAAGGTTTGGGAGCATCAGCTGTGGTGGACGAGCAGCACAAGGTGCTAGGCATATTCACGGACGGAGATCTTAGACGTCTGATAGAAAAAGGCATCGATATGCGCGCGCTCACCGCTGCGCAAGTGATGCACCCGGCCCCTCGCACTGTGCCTGCCAATGCATTGGCAGCAGAGGCGGCGGAATTGATGGAGCTGCATCGCATCACCAGTGTGTTGGTGGTGGATGCGCGTGAGCGCTTATGTGGCGCCATCAATAGCAACGACTTGATGCGTGCCAAGGTGATTTGATGCGCGATTTGATGTCTTCCATGCCGGCGCTCACTATTGACCCTGCGATTTTGCTACGCGCACAAGGTATTCGCGTGGCGTTCTTTGATGTCGACGGTGTTTTGACCGATGGCGGGTTGTATTTCACGGAGGCGGGCGAAACCATCAAACGCTTTTCTACCTTGGACGGCCATGGTTTGAAAATGTTGCAAAAAGCCGGCATCACCCCGGCCGTGATCACAGGGAGAGACAGCGCGCCCTTACGCACGCGCTTGAAAGCCTTGGGCATTGAACACGCCGTTTACGGCACCGAGGACAAAGCCCCAGCAGCACAGCGAATCTTGCAAGCTTTGGGTTTAAGCTGGAGCCAAGCGGCGGCGATGGGTGACGACTGGCCTGACTTGGCCGTGATGCAACGTGTAGCGTTTGCTTGTGCACCCTTGAATGCACATGTTGAGCTCAAAGCCGTGGCAGACTATGTCACACAGTCGCAAGGCGGACATGGGGCGGTTCGAGAGCTGTGTGATGTGCTTCTTGTCGCTTCTGGACACTACGCCGATTTATGGCGCGGTTATTTGGCATGAGTGCCTCCGCTAAGTCGCTGTGGATGCGCGCACGTCAGCACTGGGACCATCTGGCGGTGTACATGCCTTTGCTGCTGATGGGATTACTGGCTTTGGCGACCTATTGGTTGGTTCGACACACGCCTGTCGTGACGGATGTGGAGTTGGAGGCGGCACCTCAACATGTCCCAGACTACTTTATGCGTGATTTTTCGGTCAAGGTATTTGACGCGCAAGGCAAGCTCAAAAATGAAATGTCCGGAGCGCAAGGGCGGCACTACCCAGACACAGACACCCTGGAAATCGACCAACCGAATATTCGCGCCATGACGCACGATGGGCGCGTAACAACGGCACGTGCAGGCCGCGCAGTGATCAACGCCGATGGCTCGGAAGTGCAATTGTTTGAGAAGGCGGTGCTGATTCGAGAAGCTGTTTTATCAGGGCGAGACATCAAACAGCAGCGCAGCGAGTTACGAGGTGAGTTTTTTCACCTGTTTGCCAATGCAGAAAAAATCAAAACACATCTTCCGGTCGAGTTGTTGAGAGGAGCCGGGGACCGTATGGTGGCGGACCGCATGGAATTTGATAATTTAGACCGGGTCATGCAACTCAATGGCCGAGTTCGCGTCACGCTGGCACCGCGCGCTGCCAAGCCTTAAATAATCTAGGTGAACCCCGTAAAAAAAGGCTCCTGAAAAGGAGCCTTTTTGTTGATCACAGCCGAAGCCGGTGCAAATCAGTAGCTGTTGCCACCGCCGCCAAAGCCGCCGCGACCACCGCCGCCGCCGCCACTGCGACCGCCGCCGCCGCCTTCACGACCGCCGCCACCGCCACCGCCGTAGGGGCTACGGAAACCGCCGCCGCCGCCTTCACGACCGCCGCCACCACCACCGTAGCCGCCACCACCACCGCCGCCGCCGTAACCACCACCGCCGCCGCCGTAACCACCACCGCCAGTGCGGGGAGGACGTGCTTCCATGGGGCGGGCTTCGTTGACGACCAAACTGCGGCCACCCAAAGGTGCCCCGTTCATGCCTTCAACAGCAGCAAGTGCCTCGGCATCGCTGCCCATTTCTACGAAACCAAAACCTTTGGAGCGACCGGTGTCGCGTTCCATCATGACTTTGGCGCTGGTCACAGTACCGAACTGTCCGAAAGACTGCTCAAGATCGCTGTCGCGTACCGAATACGGCAAATTGCCGACGTACAGTTTATTGCCCATGAAAGGGACTCCTT
>CAIMWY010000070.1 GCA_903845315.1 uncultured Burkholderiales bacterium | reverse complement strand
TGGCGCGCTATGTGCAGGGCACGGGTTGCTCCGGCGTGCTGTTCACCTGCTCGGCGTTTGGTCCAGCCATTGAGGCAGCGGCCAAAGCCACGGGCTTGCCCACCTTGAAACCCAACGAAGCCATGTTTGAGCAAGCGCTGCAAACGCCGGCTGCCCACGGCCGTTTGTCGGTCGGGTTGGTGGCCACGTTTGAAGCCTCGCTGGCTTCGATGAGCCTAGAGCTGCACGCCATGGCTCAAGCGCGTGGCCTCGCTGTAGATGTGCACACCGTGTTCGTGCCAGAAGCCATGGCCGATTTGGCGGCCGGTCAGACCGAACTGCACCACCAAAAAATTGCCAAGTCCTTGGCCCAATTGCCACCGTGTGATGTGGTGATGTTGGCCCAGTTCTCGATGGCCGCCGCCCAACCGCTGGCGCAGCGTCACAGCAACGTGCCCGTGTTGTCCAGTCCCGATTGCGCCGTCTTGGCGCTGCAACAAGCCATGCACCATGTCTGATCGTCGAGTTTCTGTTGCGCAGCTGTCGCGCTTCATCACCACCGCCATGCAAGCCCTGGAGCTGCCCGATGCCGATGCCGCCTCCGTGGGCCACCTGATGGCGCAAGCCGATCTGCAAGGGTCTGACGGCCATGGCGTGATTCGTCTGCCGCAGTACAGCCGCCGCATCTTGGCCGGTGGCGTCAATGTCAAACCCAACATTCAGGTGGTGCAAGAGCGCGCCGCCATGGCCTTGATCGACGGCGACAACGGCATGGGGCATTTGGTGATGCAACAAGCCACCGAGCTGGCCATCCAAAAAGCCCGCACCTGTGGCATTGCTTGGGTGGGCAGCCGCTTCAGCAACCACGCAGGTCCCGCCTCGCTGTACGCGCGCATGCCCTTGGCGCATGACATGTTGGGCTTGTACTTTGCGGTCGGTAACGCCAACCACTTGCCGCCTTGGGGTGGCTTGGACATGTTGTTGTCGACCAACCCGATTGCGGTGGCCATCCCGACTGCTGAAGAAGCCCCCATCGTGCTCGACATGGCCACCACCGTGGCGGCTTATGGCAAGGTCAAAGCCAAAGCACAGCGCGGCGAGATGATGCCCGAGGGCTGGATGATCGACCGCCAAGGCCACCCCCTGCTTGACCCCAAGCGCAGCGAAGAAGGCTTCTTGATGCCCATCGGTGGCTACAAGGGCTATGGCCTGTCCTTGGTGGTGGGTATCTTGGCAGGCACCTTGAATGGTGCGGCCATGGGCCGTGCGGTGATCGACTTCAACCACGACGACCACAGCGTGACCAACACCGGCCAAGCCATTGCCGTGATCGACCCTTCGGCGTTTGGTGATGTGGGTGAGTTCAAAGCCCGTGTGGACCACCTGGTGCGCGAGTTGCGTGGCAGCGAGCGCATGCCGGGTGTCGAGCGCATTTGGTTGCCCGGTGAACAAAGCGAGGCCAAACGCACCACCTATGCGCGCGACGGCATTCCCATTGCCCCCGCGCTGTTGACACAACTCAACACCGTGTCGGCACAACTCAAGGTGCCAAGTTTGTTGGACACTGCGGTTTAAAAATAAAACAACACGACAGGAGACAGCCATGCAACGACGTGAGTTCCTTCAAAGCGGCGTAGCGCAAGCTGCTGTGGTCAGCACCCTCGGTTTGGGTGCTGGGTCCAGTTGGGCGCAAACGGCTTATCCGAACAAGCCCATTCGCATGGTGGTGCCCTTGGCCGCAGGCAGTGCGGTGGACAACGCAGCGCGCATCGTGATGCAAAAAGCTTCGGTCGGTCTGGCCACGGGCATTGCCATTGAAAACCAAGCCGGTGCCTCTGGCGTGATTGGCACCGACCGTGTGGCCAAGGCAGCGCCCGATGGCTACACCTTAGGCGGCTTCAACGACAGCATCATGACCATGCTGCCCAACTTGAATGCCAAGCTGCCCTGGGACATCGTGCGTGACTTTGAGCCGGTGTCTTTGGTGGCCACGGTCGAGTGGGGCTTGGTGGTGCCGGCTGACTCACCTTGGCAGACCGCCGCTGATGTGATCGCCGCAGCGCGCAAAGCCCCGGGCAAGATCAACTATGGCTCGGGCGGCAACGGCAGCCCGCAGCACATCGCGATGGCTTTGTTCGCCTCGCAAGCGGGTTTGCAACTCACCCACGTGCCCTACAAAGGCGCCACCCAAGCAGCCGTGGGCTTGGCTGGGCGCGAGGTGGACGCTGAGTTTCAAGGCATTGCCACCGTCAATGCCTTGGTGAAGGCGGGCAAGCTGCGCTTGCTGGCGGTGAGCACGCCCAAACGCTTGCCGCAGTTTCCTGAGGTGCCCACCGTGGGTGAGTCAGGCTTGGCGGGCTTTGAGTTCAATTCATGGTTCGCCATCATGGCCCCTGCGGGCACGCCCAAACCTATTGTGCTAAAGGTGCAGGCAGAAGTGGTCAAAGCCTTGGGTGACAACAGTGTGCGCGAGCAACTGATGGCGCAAGGTTTGACACCGCGTGGCAGCAGCCCAGAAGAATTAGCCAATGCGCTGCGTGCGCAACTGGCGCGCTACGAAGCCTTGATTCGGCAGGCGGGGATCACGGGGGATTGAGCGTGCGCAGGCTCAGGCCTTGGGCCGCCACATCTTGAACAAGTTTTCAGGGCCCACCGTGAAGTAATCGGCCGGACCACCGCCACGCAGCACATGACCGGCGCTGGCCGTGTCGTACACGCCGTCTTTGAGCAGGTGCTCTTCAATGTGAATGCCCACCACCTCGCCCAGCACCAACCACGTGGGCACCTTCTCGCCGTTGATGCCTTCGAGTTGCAAGATTTGGGTGCAACGGCATTCAAAGGTCACGGGGCTTTCGGCCACACGGGGCACCTTCACCACGCGTGAGGCCACGGGGGTCAGGTGGGCCAGTTCAAACTCGTTCACTTCAGGGCCCACCGGGGCGCAGGTTTGGTTCATCTGATCGGCCAGAGGGCGTGTCACCAGGTTCCACACAAACTCGCCGGTTTCTTGGATGTTGCGCAGCGAGTCTTTGGCGCCAATGCTGGAAAAGCCCACGATGGGTGGGATGTAGTTGAAAGCGTTGAAGAAGCTGTAGGGCGCGAGGTTCAAGACACCTTGGGCGCTGTGGGTTGACACCCACCCAATGGGGCGGGGGCCGACGATGGCGTTGAACGGGTCATGGGGCAGGCCGTGGCCGAGGCGGGGTTCGTAGAAATGTGTCATGGGCTGGAGAATAAACGCAGATCAGCAATGGACATGTCGCCGATTTTCTGAAACTAAGCATGCACGGGTGCACGCAGCATGCCTTTGGTCTCGATGAAACTGATCACGGTTTGCAAGCCTTCGAGCGTGCGCAAGTTGGTCATGACATAAGGCTTGACGCCTTTGGGCGAGGCGCGCATGCGCTGGGTGTCAGCCTCCATCACCGACAGGTCAGCGCCCACATGGGGGGCCAGGTCGGTTTTGTTGATGACAAACAAATCGCTTTTGGTGATGCCAGGGCCGCCTTTGCGCGGAATTTTTTCGCCGGCGGCCACATCGATCACATAGATGGTGAGGTCGCTCAGCTCGGGGCTGAAGGTGGCGGCCAGGTTGTCGCCACCGCTCTCGACAAACACCACGTCGGCGTTGGGAAAGTCGACCAGCATCCGGTCGATGGCTTCGAGGTTGATGGACGCATCTTCGCGAATGGCGGTGTGTGGGCAGCCACCGGTCTCCACCCCCATGATGCGCTCGGCAGGCAGTGCGCCACTCACAGTGAGTAAGCGCTGGTCTTCTTTGGTGTAGATGTCGTTGGTGATGGCCACCAAGTCGTATTGCTCGCGCATGGCTTTGCAGAGCATTTCGAGCAAGGTGGTTTTGCCCGAGCCCACAGGCCCGCCGATGCCCACGCGCAGGGGCGGCAATTGTTTGGTGCGGTTGGCGATGTGGTGCAGTGTGCTCATGATCTAAACAGTCTGGAGTATTGGGTTTCGTGTTGCGCTGAAAGGATGGCCAGCATGGGAGAAAACGCTTGGCGTGTGTCGTCGCTGACTTGCATGGCATGCGC
>CAIMWY010000069.1 GCA_903845315.1 uncultured Burkholderiales bacterium | reverse complement strand
ATCGCGGCCCTTTTTTCGTCAGCGTGAACCGAATTACTTCAGGTGTTTGCCGATCAAGCCAGCCAATTCAAACATGGTGACTTGCGCTTTGCCAAACACTGCCTTGAGCTTGTCGTCGGCGTTGATGTTGCGCTTGTTCACCTTGTCCTGCAGGCCGTGCTTCTTGATGTACGTCCACAGCTTGCTGACAACCTCAGTGCGGGGAACAGCCGTATGACCAATGACAGCCGCCAATGCTGCGCTGGGCGTCATGGCTTTCATGAATGCTGCGTTAGGGGTGCGCTTTTTAGCAGGGGCTTTTTTGGCTGCTACTTTTTTAGCGGGAGCAGCTTTCTTTGCTGCTACTTTTTTAGCTGGAGCTTTTTTTGCAGTTGCCATGATCGATTTCCTTCTAGAAGTTTGTTATTGCCCATCAAAAATGAACTCTGTTGAGCAAGTGGAATACTAATGGAGAAAAATCGTCTTTCCAAGTGAAAAATCACTTTTTCCACTCTAGATTGTTGTTTTTTGTGCCCCGATCGCTATCACGATTAAAAGTGGCGAGATCAGGAGCCAAGAGTTTTGATTCAACATGTCGAAGTGTTGCAAGGATTTGGATTACTTCGCCGCACCATGGGTGACTTGCTTAGGGTTTCTGATCGCATGATATTTGCGTGGAATGATTTTTCTCATTGCGAAATTAACTTATGTTGCGCCGCAATATTTTTTCTCAATACAAGAAATCAAATTTCATATTGAGATATTTTTTCAATAACTAATTGATTTATATGAATAAAAATAAATTCATATATAAGACATAAGAGAATATATGTGTCTTATATAAGACATATAGTTGGCTCATCGGTGAGTCAGTAGCGCAAGCAGATACACCGTGAATTTTCAATCAACCTCTGGAGTGAACCATGCCTCAATCTCTGAATGAACAACTCAGTCGCGAACAGCAAATCGCCGCACTGGAAAAAGACTGGGCCACCAACCCTCGCTGGAAGGGTGTGAAGCGCGGGTACAGCGCTGCAGACGTGGTTCGTTTGCGCGGAAGCCTTCAAATTGAAAACACCTTGGCCAAGCGTGGTGCGGAAAAATTGTGGCGCTTGGTCAATGGCGAAGCCAAAAAAGGCTACGTGAACTCGTTTGGTGCAATCTCTGCAGGTCAAGCCATGCAGCAAGCCAAAGCTGGCTTAGAGGCGGTATACCTGTCTGGTTGGCAAGTGGCTGCCGACGGAAACACCTCAGAAACTATGTACCCCGACCAGTCCTTGTATGCGTACGACTCTGTTCCCACCATGGTGCGTCGAATCAACAACACCTTCAAGCGTGCGGATGAAATCCAATGGGGTCGAGGTATTGAGCCTGGTAGCAAAGAGTTCGTGGATTTTTTCTTGCCCATCGTGGCAGATGCGGAGGCGGGTTTTGGTGGTGTTTTGAACGCTTTCGAACTGATGAAAAACATGATCTCCGCAGGTGCTGCTGGCGTGCACTTTGAAGACCAATTGGCTGCGGTCAAAAAGTGTGGCCACATGGGAGGCAAGGTTTTGGTGCCAACGCACGAGGCTTGCGAGAAGCTGATTTCAGCTCGTTTCGCTGCAGACGTCATGGGTGTGTCCACGATCGTTTTAGCCCGTACTGACGCAGAGGCCGCCAATTTGATTACTTCCGATCATGATGCCAATGACAAGCCGTTCTTGACTGGTGAGCGCACACAAGAGGGTTTTTATCGAGTCAAAAATGGTGTCGAGCAGGCTATCAGTCGTGGCGTTGCCTACGCCCCTTACGCGGATTTGGTGTGGTGCGAGACTGGCGTACCAGATATCGGTTTTGCGCGTGAATTCGCGCAAGCGGTTCATGCAGCTTGCCCTGGCAAGTTGTTGTCTTACAACTGTTCACCATCGTTCAACTGGAAGAAGAACTTGAATGACAAGCAAATTGCATCCTTCCAAGAAGACTTGTCGGCTTTGGGTTACAAGTATCAGTTCATCACCTTGGCGGGTATCCACATCAACTGGTTCAATACTTTCAAATTCGCCAATGCGTACGCGCAAGGAGAAGGTATGAAGCACTATGTGGAGATGGTTCAAGAGCCCGAGTTCGCCGCACGCGACCAGGGTTACACCTTTGTCTCGCACCAACAAGAAGTTGGCGCTGGATACTTTGATGACGTTACCACTGTGATTCAAGGCGGGTCTTCCTCTGTCAAGGCTTTGACAGGTTCAACCGAGGAAGAGCAGTTTCACTGAGTAGTTAAAAGCCAAGGTGGCGGCCTTTAACGGGTGCCATCTTTTGAAACATAAGCCACCCATTGGGTGGCTTATGTTTTTTGTTGGCGGTGATTTTCTATT
>CAIMWY010000068.1 GCA_903845315.1 uncultured Burkholderiales bacterium | reverse complement strand
CTGCACATAGGCCAGCTGTGTCATCACTTCTTCACGTAAATTCCATGGCAGTATCAAGACGAGGTCCGGCTGACTGGCCTTGAGATGGGCTTCATCGACGATGGGAATCCGACTCCCAGGCATGCACTTCCCTTGCTTGGCTGGGTTCTTGTCCACCACATAAGGCAGCAGGTCAGGGCGAATACCGGCGAAGTTTAGCAGTGTGTTGCCCTTGGCTGCGGCACCATAGGCCCCTACCTTCAAACCCTGACGTTTGGCGTCAATAAGAAACAATACCAAGTCATCTCTGACCTTTTCCGCCTTATGCTGGAAGTCTCGATAGAAAACGGCCGTTATCATGCCGGCCTTGGCTTCGGTTTCCAACAAGGATGCAACTGCCGGGCGCTGTTCGTGGATACCCGAATCACTGCGCTGAGCAAACACGCGCAGGCTACCGCCATGAGTCGTCAGTTCTTCCACATCGAACACGGTCAAACCATTGTCCATAAAAATGCTTTGTACAGCGGTCAGAGATAAATACGAGTAGTGCTCATGATAAGCGGTGTCGAACTGGTTTTCTTGCACCATACGCAGCAGATGAGGAAACTCGAAGGTCGCCACGCCTTGCGGTTTCAACAAGCGAGTAAAGCCGGAAACAAAATCGTTGATGTCGGGAACATGCGCCAGCACATTATTGGCAGCGATCAGGTCAGCCTGTCGATTGGCCTGCGCCAGTTCATCAGCCAGTTCAACGCCAAAGAAGCGCTCGATGATGTCGACGCCCTTGACTTTAGCGGCATGCGCTGTGCTCGCTGTTGGTTCCACGCCGTAACAAGGAATGCCCGCAGCCTGAACATACTGCAGCAGATAACCATCGTTAGCAGCTACCTCCACCACACAACTGTCGGCACTGAGGCCAAAACGCTCGACCATCTGTCCGACATAGTTCTGCGCATGCTTAAGCCAAGTTGTAGAAAACGAGCTGAAGTACGCGTAGTCCTGTGTAAACAGAGCTTCTCTGCCTGCGTGGTCTTCGGTCTGTACTAGCCAGCAGCTTTCGCAAACCAGGATACGCAATGGAAACCAAATTTCAGGGGCACGAACAGCCTCTTCTGTCAGATAGGCGTTAGAGGGTGGTGCATTGCCCAAATCCAGAAACGGCAGGTATAAATCACTTCCACAATGACGACACTTCACAGTTTCACTCCTCCAAAGTTGCGGCCAATCAGCTCATGTGCAGCATCTTTGGCAGATAGATCGTTGATAGCTAGCGGCCAAGTAATGCAAATACGTTCATCTAGTGGATTCAATCCACCTTCTGCACTGGAGGCGTATGGCATGGAATGGCAGTAGAGCAACTCAACATCTTCCGTCAGAGCCTGAAAACCATGCGCAAAGCCCTCAGGGATTAGCAAAGCCACCCCATTTTCGGCGGATAAACGCTCGGCATGCCATTTCAAAAAAGTAGCTGATTCCACGCGCAGATCGACTGCAACGTCCCAAACCTCTCCACGAATGCAGGTTACCAACTTCATTTCCGCATAGGGTGGATACTGGAAATGCATGCCGCGCACGGTGCCTTGTTTGGCGGTATAAGTATGGTTAATCTGTGCGATTGGTTTCACCCACCCCGCTGCTGCCAGTTCATCCACACAAAACAGCCGCGCCAGAAAGCCTCGTTGGTCGCCCAGCCGTTGACGCTCCACCCGCTTCAAACCGGACAATGGCAAATCCGCTATCGTAAAACGCTTCATCCTTGCACCTTGTTTGATTCAAATTCAGCAATTTCAGCCAAACAAAGCTCACGCGCATTGCCCCCCCCGTGTTGAGCACGATACCAAGCCATGGTGCGGGTCACGGTTTGAGCCAAATTCCACTTAGGTTGTACGCCCAATGTCACCCGCGCCTTGGCGGTTTCCAACGCGAGCCAGCCTGCTTCGTGCAGACCGGCATTGCCATCGCCATAGCAAACTTTGCCCTGACCATAGGACGTGCGCGCCTGTTCGACGACTTCCTTGACCGTTGCCGCTTCGTGCGCATGGGGACCGAAGTTATAAGCCCCAGCCAGTTCCGGTTGATGCCAGAGTTTTTCTACCAGGGTGAGATAGCCAGCTATCGGCTCCAGGACATGCTGCCAGGGACGAATCGCTTGCGGCTGTCGTATATCAAGTGGCTGCCCGCCTTGCCAGGCACGCACCGCATCCGGAATTAGCCGATCTTCCGACCAATCTCCACCGCCAATTACATTACCTGCTCGGGCGGATGCAACGGCCACCCCTTGCCCCCTCAGGTATGCATCTCGGTAGCTGGCAATCACAATCTCGCTAGCTGCCTTGCTTGCGCTGTAAGGGTCATGCCCACCCAAGGCATCATCTTCACGATAGGGATATGGTCGTTCCAAATTGCGATAGACCTTGTCCGTTGTCACCATCACAGCAACACGGACTGAATCAAGGTCACGCAGGGCATCAAGTACATGTACCGTTCCCATGATATTGCTGGCGTAGGTGGCCACAGGGTCTCGGTAACTGGCGCGCACTAAGGGTTGCGCAGCAAGGTGCAACACAATCTCAGGGTGACCGCCGGAAATAATCTCTTTTACACGGTCTACTGCACGTATGTCGCAAAAATGGCTTGTGACGCCATCTGATACCTTGGCCAGTTCAAACAAGTTGGGCTGTGTATTCGGTGGTAGAGCCAAGCCAGTAACGTCCGCACCCAGCTTTTGTAGCCAGAGAGCCAACCAGCTGCCCTTAAAACCAGTATGTCCCGTAACCAGCACACGCTTACCACGCCAAAAGTCAGCACTGGCGCTACGGTGAGACGGTTTCACCACTGCTTCCACGGTGCTTTCCCTGTAGCCCACAAATCTTCCAACAGATTTTTTTCGCGCAGGGTGTCCATCGGCTGCCAGAAACCAGTGTGCTCGAAAGCCATCAATTGCCCTTCCTTTGCCAGACGGGCCATCGGCTCTAGTTCCCAACTGGTATTGTCCGCCTCGATCTGGTCAATGACCTTGGGTGACAGAATAAAAAATCCACCATTGATCCAGCCGCCATCACCACGCGGCTTTTCGACAAAGCCACACACCGCGTCACCCTCACGGGCCAGTGAGCCAAAGCGGCCTGGCGGCAACACCGCCGTCACGGTCGCGAGCTTGCCATGAGCGCGATGGAAGGCAATCGAAGCAGCAATATCCACATCCGCCACGCCATCGCCGTAGGTAAAGCAAAATGCTTCTTCATCTTTCAGATAGTCCTTTACCCGTCGTAGTCGACCACCAGTCATGCTGTCTTCGCCGGTGTCCACCAAAGTTACACGCCAAGGCTCTGCCTTCTGTTCGTGCACTTCCATCCGGTTATTTACCATGTCAAACGTCACATCGGACATATGCAAGAAGTAATTGGCGAAATACTCCTTAATCAGATAGCCCTTGTAACCGCAGCAGATCACGAAGTCGTTCACACCATGGGCCGAATAGAGTTTCATGATGTGCCAGAGCATTGGCCTGCCGCCGATTTCGATCATCGGCTTAGGCTTCAAGTGAGTTTCTTCGGAAATACGAGTACCGAGGCCACCGGCAAGAATTACGGCTTTCATTGGTTTAACTCTTTTCTTCAATTATTGGAAAATAGATGGCTGACCGGGCGCACCAACCCAAACGCCACTTCGGCAAAGCGCTGTATGTCTCCACCAAACACCGAATTGGGCACGACAAGCTGGTCTCCGGCTAGGCCGGCATATGGCTCAGCGGGCCGGATGCGGCGTTGCAACGCGGCCACACCAAAATCCTGCCCAAAATGCTGGTTCAGGAATTGAACGGCTGCAACACGATGCTGTTCGAAAGAATCTGCATCTTCCTGGTTTTGCAAGCTATTGACGATCGTGCCGACTAGGTTTTGTAGCGTTACGCCCTTCTGGACACCATAAGCCTTGCAGAAGGCATTGCGAAATCCTAATACAACCATCGGCAAGGTAAACAGGAAAGGATCGTTGGTTTCCCCCCATCCATCCAAGTAACGAGATTCTGTCTGCCAGTTGCTCAGATATTCCAACCTTTTCGCCTCGTTCCTCACCGAATACGAATTGCTTTTCGGGCTTACTCCTGTGATTGAAAACGGTCGTTCACAGATAGCAAACTGCTGTGTATTCCAAGCCAAAGACCAGCCGAGATCGTAATCGGGAATGGCAAATGCAAACCAAGCCCCACGCATCTCCTTGAGTCGTAACAGCGCATCACGCCGCACCGCCCCGTGATAGGGCGAACAGATTGAAGTTG
>CAIMWY010000067.1 GCA_903845315.1 uncultured Burkholderiales bacterium | reverse complement strand
GGTGCGGTAAAGCCCTGGACCCTGAGTCCAGGCGAGTGTTCTGTAGCTGTCATGTAAAAATGCAAGTAGGTAAAGAATGTGAAGAGCCCGCCCAATCAGGGCGCACCCCTGTCACACTGGTCTGTAGTTTAGGCGATGTCAGGGTCTATGATGTGGAAAAAGGAGCTAAGCCATGAACCCCACAACGCGGACATACCGCCTGACACAAGCCTTGCTCTACAAGCCTTGGCGCTTTATCCTGGGGGCCTTGGCGCTGTGCACGGCTGCACTGACGCAAGCGCAGACTTTTCCCAGCCAGCCGATCACGATGTTGATTCCTTACCCACCGGGGGGCAGCGCCGACATGTTGGCGCGGCCCATGCTGGCCATGCTGCAAAAGGAGCTGGGTCAACCCGTGGTGCTGGACTACAAGGCCGGTGCAGGTGGCACCATTGCCACGGGCATGTTGGCGCGGGCCAAGCCCGATGGCTACACCATTTTGATGGTGCTGGCCGCGCACGCCATCAACGCCAGCCTGTACACCAAACTGCCTTACGACGCCCGCAAAGACTTTGCGCCGGTGTCCATGTTGGCCACTTTGCCTTTGCTGTTGGCGGGGCCTTTGACAACGCCTTTCAACACCGTGCCAGAACTTATCGCCTATGGACGGGCCAACCCTGACAAGCTCACGTTTGCGTCAGCGGGCAATGGCAACACCAGCCACTTGGCGGGTGAAATGTTCAAGACCGCCACGGGCATCAAGATGCTGCACATCCCCTACAAGGGCAGCAGCCCTGCTGTAGTGGCCATGCTGGGTGGCGAGGTGTCGATGATGTTTGACAGCATCTCCACCTCGTTGGTGCAGGTCAAGGCCGGCAAGCTCAAAGCGGTTGCGGTGACCGGCGACAAGCGCTCACCGCTGTTGCCCGATGTGCCCACCGTCAAAGAGTCCGGCGTGCCTTCGTTTGTGGTCAATGGCTGGTACGGTATTTTGGCCCCGGCGGGCACCCCCCCTGAGGTGGTGGCCAAGCTCAATCAAGCGCTGAACAAAACCGTGCGGGACCCCAAAGTGGCCGCGCAATTGACCGAATATGGCTACGACGTGGTCGGCACCACGCCTGAAGCCTTCGGCCGCCACATTGACGCCGAACTGGTGCGCTGGAAAGACGCGGTGCAGGCGTCTGGGGCCAAGTTGGAGTGAGCCTTTAAAGGTCAGCTTTGCAGCCACAAATCCAGCGGCATGCCGCCTGTGCCAATGACCAGCGGCTGCACCTGTTCAAACTGATGTGCAAACGCGGTCAAGCCTGACACATTGCCCATGTTGTGCCCGCTTTTCACTTCCAGTGCTTGCAGTGTTGGGCCGCTCTTGAGTACGTAATCCACTTCTTTTTGGCCATTGTTCCAGTAGTGAATGACGGGGTGGCGGCTGCTGTGCTTGAGGTGGCGGGCCAGCAGTTCGGTGCCCACAGCGCTTTCGGCCAGTCGGCCCCACACGTGGGGGCGTGCTTGTGCGGCTTGCAGTCCCACGCCTTGGGCTACCCAGTGGCAGCCCATGAGGGCGTTGTTGAACACTTGCAGCTTGGGGCTGGATGCGCGTTGGCGCACCACTTGGCCCATGTATTTGGGCAGGCCGCAGGCCATGCCCGCCCCCTCTAGCAAGTCCAGGTAGTGGGCGAGGGTGGTGGTGTTGCCCGCATCGTCGAGTTGACCCAGCATTTTTTGGTAGCTCAGGATTTGGCCGCTGTACACGCAGGCCAGGTCGAACACGCGGCGCAGCAGCGCAGGCTTTTGCACGGGTGCCATCAGCAGCACGTCTTTGCTGATGGTGGTTTCGATCAACGCGTCGCTCACATAGGCGGCCCAGCGGTCCTCGTCGTGGACCAATGGCGCTGCGCCAGGGTAACCGCCATAAAAGATGAATTGCTCCAGGCTAAAGCCAAAAGCGTCGCGCATTTCGGCATAGCGCCAGTGGCCCAGGCGGGTGATCTCAAAGCGACCGGCCATGCTTTCGCTCAGGCCCCGGGCAATGAGCAGCGGGGCCGAGCCGAGGATGACCACGCGTACGTCACGGTCAGCGGCGGTGTCTTCGTCCCACAGGCGTTTAACTTCTTCGGTCCAGTTGGACACTTTCTGAATTTCGTCCAGCACCAGCACGCAGCTGCCCGCTTGCGCGGCCAAGGCGCGAGCGATTTGCCATTGCGTACCCAGCCACACTTGCCCTTGCAGGCCAGGGCCGTCGGCACTGGCGCTGTGTTGGGCCCGTGGTGTGGTGAAGGGCTTGTCTGTGTTCGCTTGCTCCTCTTGCTTCAAGCGCTCCAGGGCCTGACGCACCAGCGTGGTTTTGCCCACTTGGCGAGGGCCAGCCACCACCTGCAAAAAGCGTCGAGGCTCTTTGAGCCGGGTGACCAATGGGGTCAGTGCTTCGCGTTCGATGGCCATTTTTTGTCTGTTCAGTGCATTGAGTAATTTATCTCATTGTATTGAGTAAATTAAATTTGTGCCACATCAGGATGTGCTGCAGGCTCTGTTTTTGGCGTCCCCAAACTCTTAAGCACATCCCGCACCATCTGCGCCCGCATCTTAGGGTCGGGCAGTTCCCGTTCAATGCGCAGTTTGTCATTACCCGCCAATTTGATGTGTTTGTTCTTCTGGATCAGGCCGATGATGGCCATGGGGTCCACCGGCGGGTTGGGCTTGAAGGTGATCTGAATCAGGTTTGGCGAGGCATCGACCTTGACGACGCCATAGGGCAGGGTCAGCACGCGCAGGCGGTGCACGTCCACCAGCGTTTGCGCTTGCGGTGGCAGTTTGCCAAAGCGGTCGACCAGCTCTTCGAGCAGGGCGTCGATCTGATCGCTGGTTTTGGCGGTGGCCAGTTTTTTGTAGAACGACAGGCGCAGGTGCACATCGCCGCAGTAGTCGCCCGGCAGCAGGGCGGGGGCGTGCAGGTTGATGTCGGTCGTGACCGACAGGGGGCTGAGCAAATCGGGTTCTTTGCCCAACTTCAAGCAGCGAACGGCTTCGGACAGCATTTCGTTGTAAAGCTGAAAGCCCACCTCCATCATGTTGCCGCTCTGGTTTTCGCCCAGCACTTCGCCTGCGCCGCGGATCTCCAAATCGTGCATGGCCAGATAAAAGCCACTGCCCAGTTCTTCCATTTGCTGGATCGCGTCGAGCCGTTGGGCGGCTTGTTTGGTCAGGCCTTGGATCTCGGGCACCATCAAGTACGCATAAGCTTGGTGGTGTGAGCGGCCCACGCGTCCGCGCAGCTGGTGCAGCTGGGCCAGGCCAAATTTATCGGCGCGTGAAATCACGATGGTGTTGGCCGTGGGCACGTCGATGCCGGTTTCGATGATGGTCGAACACAGCAGGATGTTGTAACGCTGGGCCACAAAGTCGCGCATCACGCGTTCGAGTTCGCGCTCAGGCATCTGGCCGTGGGCCACGGCGATGCGGGCTTCGGGCAGGATTTCTTCGAGCTTTTGGCGGCGGTTTTCGATGGTGTCGACTTCGTTGTGCAAAAAGTAGCACTGCCCGCCGCGCTTGAGTTCGCGCAGCACCGCCTCGCGGATCACGCCCGTGCCTTCGTTGCGCACAAAGGTCTTGATGGACAGGCGGCGCTGGGGCGCGGTGGCGATCACGCTCAAATCGCGCAGGCCTTCCAAAGCCATGCCCATGGTGCGGGGAATGGGGGTCGCGGTGAGCGTGAGCACGTCCACCTCGGCGCGCAGGGCTTTCATGGCCTCTTTGTGGCGCACACCAAAGCGGTGTTCTTCGTCGATGATGAGCAGGCCCAAATCATGAAATTTGGTGGATTCGCTCAGCAGCTTGTGCGTCCCGACCACGATGTCCACGGTGCCGTCGGCAATGCCTTTGAGGGCGGCGGTGACTTCTTTGCCGGAGCGAAAGCGTGAGACCTCGGCCACTTTGACCGGCCATTTGGCAAACCGGTCTTGCAGCGTTTGGTAGTGCTGCTCGGCCAACAGGGTGGTGGGCGCAAGAATAGCGACTTGCTTGCCCCCTGTGACAGCCACAAAGGCGGCACGCAAGGCCACTTCGGTTTTGCCAAAACCCACGTCGCCGCAGACGAGTCGGTCCATGGGGCGGGGGCTGATCATGTCTTGAATGACGGCGTGGATGGCGGCGTTCTGATCGGCCGTTTCCTCAAAGCCAAAGTCGTTGGCAAAGGTTTCGTAGTCTTGCGGGCTGTAGCGGAAGGGATGCCCCTCACGTGCAGCGCGGCGTGCGTAGATGTTGAGCAGCTCGGCGGCCGAGTCGCGCACCTGTTCGGCCGCGCGGCGTTTGGCTTTTTCCCACTGGCCT
>CAIMWY010000066.1 GCA_903845315.1 uncultured Burkholderiales bacterium | reverse complement strand
ATCACAGCCGCCAAGATGGCCAGAAAAAACGACCCTGTCTGACCATCGACCACCGCAGCCGCATAGGCACCAAGCATGTAAATCGACCCATGCGCCAAGTTGACAAAGCTCATGATGCCAAACACCAAGGTCAACCCAGCTGCCATCAAAAATAGCAAGACCCCATACTGGATGCCATTGAGCAGTTGTGCAAAAAAAAGAGCGGTGGTCATGGCATCAGATCAGGTTCGACGAGGTGTTGTGGATTGTGGATGCATGTCCATCCTTTCTGAGCCAGGATTGGCGCGCATCAGCGCGCCAACACCAGGCGCTTATTTCAGAGGACAGTCTTTGCTGTAGCTGTCTTTGTGTGCAGTCATGGCTGTGGCCATTTGCTTCATCTCAATACGCTCACCATTTTTCACACCTTGAAAGATGTAATAACTCTGGATAGGCATATTGTTGTTGTTCAACGCAAACGTACCACGCACTGAGGTGAATTTCTGGCTGGCTGCTTTGATCGCGGCATTGAATGCCTTGTGGTCTGACACCTTGGCACCCACGTTTTTGACGGCTGTGTCGAGCAGATTGGCTGCATCAAAACCAGCGGCTGCATACAAGCTCGGCGTACGCTTGTACTTGCTTTCGAAAGCACTCACAAAGCGACGCGATGCAGGGTTATCCAAGCTGGCGTCCCACAGCGCGCTCGACATCACGCCCACGGCCTGGTCTCGCAGCGCTGGAATGGTGGTTGCGTCAACCGTGAAGACAGAGTACATGGCGATCTTGCTGGACAGTCCGGCTTGTTGCATCTGACGGATAAAGTTGATGCCCATGCCACCCGAGTAGAAGAAAAACACAGCATCGGCACCCGATGCTTGAATTTGCGCGATTTCGCCAGAATAGTCTGGCTGGTTCAGCGGCGAATACACCTCATCTGCGATGTCACCTTTGAAAAATCGCTTGAAGCCGCTGAGCATGTCACGGCCTGCTTGGTAATTCGGCGCCAGCAAAAATACCTTTTTGTGTCCCCGTGCATTGAGGTAACTGCCCATCGCCTCAGACGGGCCATCACTTTGCCATGAGAGGGTAAACAAGTTGGCTTTGCAGCCGGCACCAGCCAGCGCGGCGGGCCCCGCATTGGTGGCGATGGCAGGTATGCCCGACTCGGTGATCAAGGGCATCTCCGCCATCAAGACGTTGGTGAAGCCCAATCCCACCAACACATCGACTCGGTCACGATCCAGGTACTTTCGTACGATTTGATTGCCGATCTCAGGTCGCAGCTGATCATCTTCCTTCAGCACCGTAGCCGTTTGACCACCCAGCTTGCCTTGCAACAGTTCAAGCCCGAGCATGAAGCCGTCGTATTGCTCCTGCCCCAAAATTCCAACAGGGCCAGATGTCACGCCTGAGAAACCTACTTTGACTTGGGCTTGCGCAACGCCTGCGAGCAGACCCAGCCCTACGGCCAAAGTCAGGACGCTTCGGACTGACTTGATTTCTGAAAATTTCATCTCTCTGTCTCCTTGTTGTATGCCCCAAGGGGCGGGTTTGAATCAGTTCGCGCCATCGATGGGGTGAAACTCTCAGAGGAGTTGTCACACCGCCAACGCCACATCATCGACAGGCTCGTGTGCACGTTCATGGATGTCAATCGCCAGAAGGTCACCTTCGAGTGGGCAATACCACGCGGTCAGCGCCAAGTCTTTGTGCATTTGAATCGGAATGCCTGGTTGAGGGAGTTCAAGTCTTCTTGCAATCGCCCCGCTGCGCCATCGGGTAGATCCCTCGGACAGCACTGCGCCAGCCCTTGAAACAACCACAGTTTGACCGTCCTGAACGCAGAGCAGCAATTGCTCACCCATTTGACCGACCACTGTCGGATTGGCAATATGTTTGACTGTGCGTGGCTGGCCAATTCGATCCTGGCGCATCGCACGTCGTTGGCCTTCAGTGGCTTGTTCATCCAATTGCCCATTGGTCTGAAGTGCCAGCCCATAGACCGAGGTGGCAGCAGATTCAGAAATGATGCCGCAACGCAGATCGTCCATCACGTGTTGTTCATCACGTCTGAGCGGATCTCCAATGCCCCCACCACCTTGCCAAGTCACTTCAAACACATCCCGACAGGTCATGTCCATGTGCCCAGGTTTAGGACCGAGTTCTTGCCATGTGCCCTTTCCGGTCAAGACACCCGACCGCACCACATCACGTCCATAGCGTTGACGCACGGTCGAGCCAGGCCATCCACCATCCAGCCCGACAGCATTGGGCACCTCTGCACCGTGGGTCATGATCAACGCGTCGGCCGACTCAATACCGCCCAAGGTGAGGGCCAGTTCAACGGAACGTCCACCACGGTGGCGGCCTGCGCCACCGGTGTCGATGGCCAGCCTGCGGTGCAGATAGAACAAGGGCGAGACCTGCTCATTGCGTTCAACGTCGGCAATCGATGGCACCGGTGCGTTGTTGGGCCCGCCTGCGCACACGCCATCCATGCTGGCAAATGCGCCGGCACCGCCGGCCAAGGGGTCCATCAAGTGCAGGCCAAACACCTCACCAAACTGGTTGCGTCCACCCAAGTTGAACGTCGCCATGGTGCCTGAATTGACGGCTTGGACACGCGATGCAAATTCAGTCGAGCAAGCCAACAGTTTGTTGAGCACCGCATTGACGGCATTGGACACCACCCAGATGGCCTCGACCGTGGCCGAACCCACCGGCGCAGGAAACATGGCCGTGCAGACAAGCCCGTCGGGGGCAACCACTTCACAACAGTCAAGCAGCCCTTGGTTCCAAGGGATGTCGTAGGCAAGCGTTGGAAATAAGCCTCCGGTCACACCCCCCACAAGGCCCGCCCGGGTGCAGTTGATAAAGCCCGGCGCTTGAAGAGATGAATCTGAGAAATCAAAACGCAGATGGTCACCACGCTTTTGTAACTTCACATCGATTTTGTAAAGACGGTTTTCATGGCCATCGTGTTCAAGAAAATCCTGGGCATGAAAGTCACCATCCGGAAGAAGCGTCAAGCGCTCTTGGAGTCGCTTGCGTGATGCCTCAATCATTCGCTGCATCACATACCGAATGGTGTCAGCCCCATAGCGGCGAACCAAACTGGTGATGCGCTCGCGCGCCACGTTCACGGTGGCGATGAAAGCGCGAATGTCTAACCCCAACTGGGCTGGCAGCCGGGAAGCCGTGAGGATCATGTCCAACACGTCTTCGCGCAACACCCCTTGATCGACCAACTTGACGCACGGAATACGCATGCCTTCTTGATACACGGACCTCGCCTTGGGAGACCAGCTGGCAAAGTCCATGCCGCCCACGTCCGTCTCATGCGCTTCGACACCGGCCCACGCAATCAGTTCGCCATCCACATAGATGGGGCCGGCCAATTGAACATCGTTTTGATGCAAGGCCCCAACATAAGGGTCATTGCCGATGAACATGTCGCCATCTTGGACTGTGATGGACGGCTTGTCGTTGATGTAGCGAATCAAAGTACCCACGACTGGCGCTTGGTAGGTCACCTGAAAGCCCATGGATGCAAACGCACCGTTAGGCAGGTACACCCCCGTGAAAAAATCTGACGCCTCCGTCACCGTGGGCGAGCCGGATGCACTTTGCAAAGCGATGCGCATGTCCTCGGTGAGTGAGATCAAACGATTGCGGATCACCTCGTAGGTGATTGCACTGAGTTCAATCGGGGGCTGGGTCAGCATGGCAGAGTTCTGGGTCGATGTCATGGTTGGATCCTCAGGCGGACTGGCGTTCTAATTCATGAGCCGCGTGCTTGGCCTTTTCACTGGCGATGACAGGCAATTCAACTTCCAAATGACCGTGCGCGTCAGCACATGCGCGCGCGCCAGGTGGAACCACCACGCTTTGACCGGGATACTCGATGATGCACGGCCCGTGCACGAGGTCTCCAGGGCGCGCCCAAGTTGTTCGATAAATGTTTGTCAACACAGGCTGCTGGGGATCGTCAAACACCACCTCACGCGTTCCGACTTGAACCATGGCTTCACCCTCACCCACCAGGCTTGGAACCGGAAGGCGCCCACGCCCGATCACGCGAATGGAGAGGATTTCAAATCCAGCCTGCGCAGATCCTGCCCCGCGACCAAACAACACTTCGTACATGCCCTCAAATCTGGTGAGCGTTGCCTGTAATTGATCGGCTTTGAAGTGGCCTTCACCGTCATGCAGCGGAACATCCAGGTGGTGTGATTGCCCTCTGTAGCGCACTGCCACGGCTGTGTCAAACCGAATGTCAAGCGCATCCGCCCGAACCAGTGCTGCACCCGCTTGCGTCAGCACGTCAGCATGCGCCTGCGACAGTGACTCAAGCTCTTTCTGGCTCGCCATGACGCCTGCCTTGAGTCGCACGTAGACCGGCCGTGTGACTGTGAAACCCAGATCACTGTTGGCCGTGCCAAAGGCCGACTGGGTTGTCGCGGCTGCAGGAACGACAAATCGCGTCAAACCCAACTCGCGCGCCAACACCCATGCATGCGAGGGGCCGGCGCCGCCGTTGGCATAGAGCACGAAGTCACGGGGGTCATGACCCCTCTCGATGGTGACCCGCCTCAACAGATCGGCCATCTTGTTATCTAGCACCTCACGGATGCCCCAAGCGGCGGCAGACACACTCAAAGACAGAGGGTGGGCAATGTGGGCCTCGATGGCTTGACGCGCAGCAGCCAGATCTAATGTCATGCGTCCACCGATGAAGTAATTGGGGTCCAGCACGCCCAACACCAAATCGGCGTCCGTGGACGTGGGCTGTGTTCCACCTCGGCCGTAGCAGACGGGACCGGGATTGGCGCCAGCACTTTGAGGGCCTACGCTCAAATCTCCAAAGCGGACAGTGGCCAAACTGCCTCCCCCTGCACCGATGGATGACACGTCCACAGAAGGCACGCTGAGCTCGGCGCCAGCCAATTGGATAGAAGGTCGCATCACGGGCTGTCCATCCACCACGACACCCACATCAAAGCTGGTGCCACCGATGTCAACACTCAGAATATTTTTTTCACCACGCTGCATGCCCACGGCAATGGAGCCCATCACACCGGCCGCAGGTCCTGAAAAAATTGCCACCGCGGGGCGGTCGTTCAATGCGCTGGTTGGCAAAACGCCGCCCGCACTGGTCATCATCAAAATGGGCACGCGCATGCCTGCTTGGCTCAGCTTGTTTTCGAGCGCGCTCAAATAACGCCCTGCAATTGGCCCCAACATCGCATTGGCCACGGTGGTTCCCATGCGGGCATATTCCCCCACCACAGGGGAAATTTGATGCGACAGGGTGACAAACACCTGTCCTAACTCCTGACGCACCACCTCTTCAATCTTCAATTCATGCGCTGAGTTGGCCGTCGCCCACAAGGTGCAGACCGCCACAGCTTCAATGCCTTGATGTCGCCAAGCTTGCAGTGCCGCGCGAAGCTGCGCCTCGTCTAAGCCCATCAAAATTTGACCATTGGCATCGATTCGCTCGTGCACTTCGATCACACGCTCGCGAGGCACCAGCGGAGGGTGTTGGTTGTGCTTGAGCCAGTCGCAGACCTCCATCTCAGACAGTCCTGCGGTTTGTCGGCGCATGCGACCGATCTCTAAGGTGTCACCAAACCCTTGGGTGGTCACCACCAGTGTGGGCGATGCCGAGCCGGTAAGAAGCGCGTTCAGCCCGACGGTTGTTCCATGCCCGAAACGTTCGATTTGGGCACAGAAGTCTTCAAATGAAAGTTCGAAATGTTCTGTCGCCAAATGCATGGCATGAATCACGCCGCTCATGACATCTGGCGTGGTGGGCGACTTGAACACGCGCATGCGCCCGCCAGATTGAGCAACCCACAGATCTGTGAACGTACCCCCCACGTCCGTGCCTAAATAAAACCCCATGCTGTCATCGCCTTTCTTGGCAAACCATCTGCCTGCAATCAAATAATAGGCCGCACACTCTTCAACGAATAATGTTTCATGCCTATAGGGGCTATTCATTTTTCGTACAACCCTATCCAGCGATGTCGCGCTGCCAACATCATGCCGATCGCAGCAGGGGTTTGCCATGTGAAAGAACCCTGCAGATATCT
>CAIMWY010000065.1 GCA_903845315.1 uncultured Burkholderiales bacterium | reverse complement strand
CGCAGGTGGCCCCGCACCCTCGTTTGCCAAAAATGAAACCCAGCTGAAAGACGCCAATGACATCACAGCCCTTCAGCGCTGCGACATCATCTTGACTTGCCAAGGCGGCGACTACACCAAAGAGGTCTATCCCAAGTTGCGCGGCGCTGGCTGGATGGGTCATTGGATTGACGCCGCTTCGTCTCTGCGCATGGCCGATGACGCCGTGATTGTGCTCGACCCAGTCAACCGCGATGTGATTGATCGCGCACTGGCCCAAGGCGGCAAGAACTGGATTGGCGGCAACTGCACCGTCAGCCTGATGTTGATGGCCATGGGTGGCTTGTTCAAGCACAACATGATCGAGTGGGTCAGTGCCATGACCTACCAAGCGGCCTCAGGTGCCGGTGCGCAAAACATGCGCGAATTGCTGTCGCAAATGGGTGCGCTGCACGATGCCGTGAAAACTGAGTTGGCCAACCCCGCATCTGCCATTTTGGACATTGACCGGAAAGTGGCGGCCACCATGCGCGACGCGTCTTTCCCCACCAAAAACTTCCGCCATACGGCATTGGCTGGCAGCTTGATTCCTTGGATCGATGTGCCGGTCGACCACGGCCAAAGCAAGGAGGAGTGGAAAGGCGGCGCCGAATGCAACAAAATTTTGGGTAACCCGGCTTTCCGCAGTGCCGGCAGCATCCCGATTGATGGCTTGTGTGTGCGCATTGGTGCCATGCGATGCCACTCGCAAGGCCTGACCATCAAGCTCAAAAAAAATGTGCCTATGGACGAGATTGAGTCGATCTTGGCCCAAGCCAACGACTGGGTGAAAGTGGTGCCCAATGAGCGCGAAACCTCTGAGCGCGACCTCACCCCTGCTGCCGTGACCGGCACCCTGACGGTGCCCGTGGGCCGCCTGCACAAGTTGGCGATGGGTAACGACTATCTGGGCGCCTTCACCGTGGGCGATCAATTGCTGTGGGGCGCTGCAGAGCCGCTGCGCCGCATGCTGCGCATCCTGCTAGAGCGCTGAAAAACCCGGTACTATTCCTGTCATGACCCGAGCCACTCGCCCTACCTCTCGCCTGTTCCAGCGCACTGCGCTGTGGGCGGCCCTGTCGTTGACATTGCTCGGCAGTGCGCAGGCGTTGACCTTGAGTCGTCCTCTGGTTCAATCCAAGCAAGGCGAAGCACTGCAAGCTGAAATCGATATCTTGGACATGACGGCCAGTGAGCAGGTCAATTTTCAAGCCGCTTTGGCTGCGCCTGAGGTCTACAAAGCCACCAAACTTGAAGCACCTGCCAGCAATGGCGCGGCGCTGGATATCCAAGTCAAGCTGCTCAAACGCAGCAATGGCAACACCTACCTTGCCATCAGCAGCAGCCAAGCTGTCAGCGGCCATTTTCTAGACCTGTTGCTTGACCTGCGTTGGTCCACGGGCCGTTTACTGCGCGCGGTCAGCCTGTCCATGGACGATGCACGACAAACTGCACCTGTGCGCCCCACCAACGCCCTAGGTGCAAGCGCCCAGACTGTCACCGTGCAACGTGGCGACACAGCCAGTGGCTTGGCCATGGACCAAAAGTCGTCCACTGTGTCCTTAGACCAAATGTTGCTGGCCATGCTGCGCAGCAACCCAGACGCCTTTGTAGATGCCAACGTCAACCGCATGAAGGCAGGCGCACTGCTGACTATGCCCACCGAGCAAGAGGCCAAAGCGGTCTCGCGTGAAGAGGCTCGTCAAGCCATTCAGGTGCAAACCAACAATTTCCACGCTTACCGTGCCGAATTGGCCGCCCGCGCGCCAGGCGGTGTGGTGCCCAAGGCCGCGCGCGATAGCACCGGCAAATTGGAAGCTCGGGTGGACAACAAAAAGGCCGCCTCCAAACAAGACAAACTGACGCTGAGCAAGCCCACCAGCAATGGGGCAGAAGAAAAAATTGCCAAGCAACGCGAGGCGCAGGAGGTGGCCAGTCGAGCCGCTGAAATGGGTCGCAACATTGCCGAACTGGGCAAGATCGCCGCGGCCACAGCCACCGGATCGGCTTCGGGTGAGGTACCTGCTGACCTGCCTGTGAGCCCCGCATCGGGCGAGCAAGATTGGCTGACGCAACTCACGAGCCACACGCTTGCGCCCGTGGGAGCGGGCAGCTTGATCGGGCTGTTGGTGTTGATCGGGCTGTGGCGTCGCCGCGCCAACCAATTGGCTCGGGGCGACAACATTCAGGGCCTGCCGCCATTGAACGTCAAGTTCAATCTTGACCTACCAGATCACAACACCCTTGAACCCAAGTTCGAGCAAGCCAAGACAAACCCAGTTGAGACATCAGAGGGCGCGGGCAACACAGCCGAGTCCAAGCTTTCAGCGCAATCCGAAGCAACGTTCAATCCCCAGCCCGCGCGTCCAACCATGGACATACCCAAGGTGTCGTTGGACTTGAACGACTCTGTGCTTGATAGCCCTTTCCAAGTGCGCATTGATTTGGCCGATGAACTGTGGAAGTTGGGACAACTGCACACAAGTCGCGCGCTGATGGAAGAAGTGGCCAGCGAAGCGACCGGCGAGGTGCAAGCCCGCGCGAAGCAGTGGCTGGTTGAACGGGGTTAAAGCCGATGCGCATCGCCATGGGCTTGAGCTACAACGGCCAGGCCTACGAAGGCTGGCAAAGCCAGCTCTCTGGCAAAACAGTGCAAGACCGCCTCGAAGCGGCGCTGCAAAAGTTCACCACCACCCGTATTCAAACTTTGTGCGCAGGCCGAACCGATTCTGGCGTGCACGGCTTGATGCAAGTGATTCACTTTGACACCGAGTTAGAGCGCGACCCTAACTCTTGGGTCCGTGGCACCAACAGTTTTTTGCCACTCGACATTGCAGTTCAGTGGGCCCAGGAGGTGCCACGAAGCTTTCACTGTCGTGGCAGCGCCATGTCGCGCCGGTATGCCTATGTACTACTGGAGTCAGCCGTGCGCCCCAGTGTGGACGTGGGACGTGTGGGCTGGGTGTATCGGCCACTCAAGCTTGAGGCCATGGAACAAGCCGCTGGGTATTTGCTGGGCGAACACGACTTCACCTCGTTTCGTGCCTCTAGCTGTCAGGCACTGAGCCCCATCAAAACGCTGCGCAGCATCCGCATCACGCGACGCAGCTCACAGCCCGACTCGGCCTATTGGCGCTTCGAGTTTGAGGCCTCTGCCTTCTTGCACCACATGATCAGAAACCTCATGGGTTGCCTGATTCCGATTGGCGAGGGCACGCACCCGCCTGAATGGATGGCCGAGGTGTTGGCCGCGCGCAGCCGTGACGCCGCCAGCCGCACCTTCAGCCCAGACGGTTTGTACTTTTTAGGACCGCAGTACGACGCACAGTGGGGCTTGCCCACCGGAGCGCCTGCGTATGATGGATTGCCATGAAACGCACCCGCATCAAAATTTGTGGACTGACCCGCGAACAAGACGTCGACGCAGCGGTTGACGCGGGCGTCGACGCCGTGGGCTTTGTGCTTTACCCGCCCAGTGCACGCGCTGTTTCTGCCGAGCGCGCCGCGGAATTAGCGCGACGTTTGCCCGCCTTCGTTACCCCTGTCTTGCTGTTCGTGAACGAGTCCTCTGAGGCCATTGCACATGCCTGTTTGCATATTGCTGGGGCGTGGTTGCAATTTCATGGCGACGAAACCCCAGAACAATGCCGCAATATCGCGCGAACCTTGGGGCGACGCTGGATTCGGGCTGCCCGCATCCCCCTCGAACCGGCTCAGGGCGAAGCCCCGTTTGACCTCTTAAAATACGCCCACGATTACAAAGACGCCCAAGCGGTGCTGCTCGACGCCCATGTCGACGGTTACGGTGGGGGCGGCAAGGCATTCAATTGGTCACAGCTTCCACAAAACGTCAACGCTCACCTCGTCTTGTCTGGTGGACTCAACGCTGTCAACGTGACAGACGGCTTGCACGCGCTGCGTGACCGCGGCTTGTCGCTGGCGGTGGATGTGAGTTCTGGCGTCGAGTCGGCCAAAGGCATCAAAGACCCTGCCTTGATTCACGCTTTCACTGACGCCGTTCGCGCCGCAGACGCGCAACACGCGCGCTGAGACACACCCAAAGATTTTCTTTTTTGAAGCGCTGGGGTTTGAACCCCCTCCTTTTTGCAGGCACCCATATGTCGAACTACCAACAACCCGATGCACGCGGCCACTTTGGCAATTACGGCGGCAGCTTTGTCAGCGAAACCCTGACCCACGCCATTGAAGAGCTGAAAGAGGCCTATGCCAAGTACCAACACGACCCGGCGTTCATCGCGGAGTTCAAAAATGAGTTGGCCCACTTTGTGGGACGTCCCTCCCCGATTTACCACGCGGCCCGCATGAGCCGTGAGATGGGTGGCGCACAGATTTACCTCAAACGCGAAGACCTCAACCACACCGGCGCGCACAAGATCAACAACACCATTGGGCAAGCCATGTTGGCCAAACGCATGGGCAAACCCCGTGTGATTGCCGAAACCGGCGCCGGCCAACACGGCGTGGCGACCGCCACCATTTGCGCGCGCTATGGCTTGGAATGCGTGGTCTACATGGGCGCTGAAGACGTGAAGCGTCAAAGCCCCAATGTGTACCGCATGAAGCTCTTGGGCGCCACCGTGGTGCCCGTGGAGAGCGGCAGCCGCACACTCAAAGACGCCTTGAACGAAGCCATGCGCGACTGGGTGGCCAACGTCGACAACACCTTCTACATCATTGGCACGGTGGCGGGTCCTCACCCTTACCCGATGATGGTGCGTGACTTTCAAAGCGTGATTGGCGAAGAGTGCATCACGCAAATGCCCACCATGCACCAAGGCGCACAACCCGATGTGGTGATGGCCTGCGTGGGGGGTGGCAGCAACGCCATGGGCATCTTCTACCCCTACATCCCGTTTGAGAACACACGCTTGATTGGCGTCGAAGCCGCCGGCGAAGGCATGGACACAAACCGGCATTCCTGCTCGCTGCAACTGGGCGCGCCCGGCGTGCTGCACGGCAACCGCACCTACATCTTGCAAGACGAGAACGGCCAAATCACCGAGACCCACAGCGTGAGCGCAGGCCTGGATTACCCCGGCGTAGGCCCAGAGCATGCGTTCCTCAAAGACATCGGTCGCGCCGAGTATGTGGGCATCACCGACACCGAGGCGCTGGAGGCTTTCCACTACCTGTGCCGCACCGAGGGCATCATTCCTGCGCTGGAGTCGAGCCACGCCGTGGCCTACGCCATGCAGCTGGCCAAAACCATGTCGCCCGACCAATCCATCTTGGTCAATCTCTCGGGCCGTGGCGACAAAGACATTGGCACGGTGGCCGACTTGAGCGGCGCTGACTTCTTTTGCCGCCCCAGCTGCCAAGGGCAGTCGGTCAAAGGCGGCTCGACAGAACACATCATCAAGGTCACGAAATGAGTCGCATCGACACCACCCTCTCCGCGCTCAAGGCCCAAGGCCGCAAAGCCTTGATTCCCTATGTGATGGCGGGCTTTCCAAAAGCAGACATCACCCCGGCGTTGATGCACAGCATGGTCGATGCTGGCGCCGACATCATTGAGCTAGGCGTGCCGTTCAGCGACCCGATGGCCGATGGCCCGGTGATTCAAAAAGCCGGTGAAGCAGCGTTGCGCTTGCACATTGGCACCACCCAAGTGTTGGACATGGTGCGCGAATTTCGCCAAACCAACACCACCACACCGGTGGTCTTGATGGGCTACGCCAACCCGGTGGAGTGCTACGACCTCAATCATGGGGCGCAAGCATTTGTGAAAGACGCATCCGCAGCAGGCGTGGATGGTGTGCTGATCGTAGACTACCCGCCAGAAGAATGCGAAGACTTCGCGGCCACGTTGCGTGCGCACAGCATGGACCTGATTTTCTTGCTCGCCCCCACCAGCACCGACCAGCGCATGGCACAAGTGGCGCGCGTGGCCAGTGGCTATGTGTATTACGTGTCGCTCAAAGGTGTGACGGGTGCGGGCAACCTCGACACCGACGCGGTCGAGGCCATGCTGCCACGCATTCGTCAGCACGTGCACATCCCTGTGGGTGTGGGTTTTGGCATCCGCGACGCCACCACCGCACGCGCCGTCAGCCGTGTGGCCGACGCGGTGGTGATTGGTAGCCGCATCATCCAGTTGCTGGAGGCTGCGCCTGAGGGGCAAGCCGTGCAAGCGGCGCATGACTTCTTGGTGGGTATTCGCCAAGCCTTGGACGCTTAAAGCCGCCCAGCCGATGCAGGGCGCACATGCAAAGCGCACATACAAAACGCATGTAGCCCTGGCGACTAAAATCAACCGGTTCTGAACTGACGAAAGGCTCACCATGAGTTGGCTCGAAAAATTACTGCCCCCCAAGATTCAACACACCGACCCGGCGGATCGCCGCAGCGTGCCCGAAGGCTTGTGGGTCAAGTGCCCCAGTTGCGAAACCGTGCTCTACAACACAGATTTGGCGCAAAACCAAAATGTTTGCCCGAGCTGCAGCCACCACCTGCGCATTGGTGCGCGCCAACGCTTGGACGCATTCTTGGACGGCGAAGGCCGCTACGAGATTGGCCAAGAAGTGTTGCCTGTAGACGCCTTGAAATTCAAAGACAGCCGCAAATACCCCGAACGCCTGAAAGAGGCCATGAGCAATACCGGGGAGACCGATGCCCTGGTGGTGATGGGTGGGGCCGTGCACAACATCAACCTGGTGGCCGCTTGCTTTGAGTTCGACTTCATGGGCGGCTCGATGGGCTCGGTGGTGGGCGAGCGCTTTGTGCGCGGCGTG
>CAIMWY010000064.1 GCA_903845315.1 uncultured Burkholderiales bacterium | reverse complement strand
TTGATTGTTTGACCACGGCCACACCAAGAGCACCAACAAAGCCACCGTCAACAGCATGGGCCACGCAAAGCGCAGTATCGGAGATAGAAATGAACGCAAGCCTTTGCCGCTGGCCAGCCAAATCACCATTTCACTGTCTAGGAACAAGCGTGAGAGCGTGCCCACGGTGGCTATGAACAGGCTCATGGTCAGCAACGTGGGCAAATGGCCCAACATGGTGTAGCCCATGACCAAACTCACTTCTGAGGGGTTGACGCTACCTTGCGATGCTTGGCCCAGTGTGCGAATCAGCATCATGGTCATGACGATCGTGATCAACACCACCAAGGTGGCGCCAAAGCTGCGAGCCAGCTCTTTACGAAGGGAGGAATGGAATAACATCAGTGCGAAAGAAAGACGCAATTATGAACTTTGAACTCAAGACCTTGGATTTAACCGCTGCAGCAGGGCTGAAAACCGATGTGCTGATTGTGCTGGTTTCTGCGGCTTTCAAGCCTGCACGCGACACCTTGTCTGGACTGATTGCTCAGGCACGCAAGAGTGGCGACCTCGACGCCACCCCAGCCAAGATGCTGAGCCTTTGGCGAGCCGATGGTGTGAGCGCTGGTCGTGTGTTGTTGGTCTCAACAGGCGATGGCCATGCACGCCAACTTCGTCAAGCGGTCACAGCGGCGGTCGCCTCACTCAAATCAGTGGCGCCCAAGAGTCTGACCATTTGGCTGGAGAACGCCAGCGAACAACGCTTGCATGTCACCACACAAGCCGTGGCCGACACCAGTTATGTCTATACCGCCACCAAGCCGACAGCCAAAGCCAGTCTGCTCAAACGCGTGGTGCTGGGTTTACCCACTGCCAGTCAAACCAAAGCCGCTAAGGCTGACTTTGCGCATGCGTGTGCCCAAGTGGCGGGCGTGGCCTTGGCCAAGGAGTGGGGCAACCGTCCTGCCAACCATGCCACGCCAAGCATGTTGGCAAAAGTCGCTCAAGCTTTGGGTAAACAGCCACGAGTGCGCTGTGAGGTGCTGGGCCCAGCCCAGATTCACAAGCTGGGCATGGGGTCGTTTGCGGCTGTGGCGCAGGGTTCGCGTGAGCCGATGCGTTTTATTGTGTTGCATTACAACGGAACCACCAAAACCGAGGCGCCTACTGTGTTGGTCGGCAAGGGCATCACGTTTGACACCGGTGGCATATCCATCAAACCTGCCGCGGGCATGGACGAGATGAAGTTCGACATGTGTGGCGCTGCCAGCGTGTTGGGCACGTTTGAGGCTCTGGCGCAATTGCAGCCCGCCATCAATGTGGTGGGCTTGATACCCACCTGCGAGAACATGCCTGATGGACTGGCCTTGAAGCCGGGCGACGTGGTGACCAGCATGAGCGGGCAAACCATTGAGGTACTGAACACCGACGCTGAAGGTCGTTTGATCTTGTGCGACGCCTTGACTTATGCCAAACGCTTCAAACCCAGCGCGGTGATTGACATTGCCACTTTGACCGGGGCGTGTGTGGTGTCGCTGGGCCATGTGCGCAGCGGCTTGTTCTCGGCTTCTGACGAGTTGGCCCACGCGCTGGAGGCTGCGGGAGAGGCAGCGCTTGATCCTTGCTGGCGCTTGCCTTTAGACGATGAATACGCGGAAGGTCTGAAGTCCAACTTTGCCGATGTGGCCAATGTGGGTGGGCGTGATGGTGGCGCCATCACCGCCGCCAAGTTTTTACAGCGCTTTGCCAAAGACTACCCTTGGGCGCATTTGGACATTGCCGGGTCTGCTTGGAAAAGCGGCGCCGCCAAAGGCGCCACGGGTCGTCCGGTGGGTTTGTTGCTGCACTACCTCTTGGGAACTGTGCCTAAAGCCAAGGGCAAGACGGACAGAACGGTCGCACAACCTGGTGCCCGTCGTCGCGCATCTGCACGCCAGGCATGACCGAAATCGCCTTTCACTTCAACGCGCCCGACAAACTGACCTATGCATGTCGTTTGTTGCGCAAAGCTGTGGCCAGCGGGGCCAAGGTGGTGGTGGTTGGCGACAACGCCAGTTTGCAAACCTTGGATACCCAGTTGTGGACCTTTGCCCCTTTGGAGTTTGTGCCGCACTGCCGAGCCGACAGCCCGCTTGAGCAGCGCATGGCGTCGCCCATTGTGTTGTCTTCCCAACTCGATGAAGGTGGGTCGTTGCCGCACCACCAAGTGTTGTTGAATTTGGGCGATGCCGTGATGCCAGGCTATGAGCGCTTTGAGCGCATCATTGAGGTGGTGACCTTGGAGGAGCAAGATCGGCAGAATGCCCGCCAGCGCTGGAAGCACTTCGCCGATCGGGGCTACGCCATCACACGCCATGATTTAAAGTTAAAAGAAAATGCTTGACTCGCCAAGGAATTTCTTTTGACGCATGCTTGAAAGTTATGATCTTTTCGTCCTCGTTTTATCCACCAAGGAGTTTTTGAATGCGCACCCATTTCAAATTGACGCTGGTTGCCAGCATTGCCGCTGTCAGTGGCTTGACCTTTGCACAAGAGCAGGTGGTCAAGATCGGTCACGTGGCGCCTGTCAGTGGCGCCATTGCCCACTTGGGCAAAGACAACGAGAACGGTGCCCGTTTGGCCGTGGAAGAGCTCAACGCCAAAGGCGTCAGCATTGGCGGGAAAAAGATCAAATTTGAGTTGCTGGCTGAAGACGATGCGGCCGATCCCAAGCAAGGCACAGCCGCCGCACAAAAGCTGGTGGACGCTAAGGTGTCTGGGGTGGTGGGCCACTTGAACTCTGGCACCACGATTCCTGCCTCCAAGATTTACAGCGATGCTGGCATTCCGCAAATTTCGCCTTCTGCCACCAACCCAAAATACACCCGTCAAGGGTACAAAACCACGTTTCGTGTGGTGGCCGATGACGTGCACTTGGGCGGCACCTTGGGGCGCTATGCGGTGAAAGAGTTGAAGGGCAAGTCGATCGCTGTGATTGACGATCGCACGGCCTACGGACAAGGCGTAGCCGAAGAGTTTGAAAAAGCGGTCAAAGCCGCAGGTGGCAATTTGGTGGGCCACGAGTTCACCACCGACAAAGCCACTGACTTTATGCCGATCTTGACGACGCTCAAAGGCAAGAAGCCTGACATCGTGTTTTTTGGCGGTATGGACGCCGTGGGCGGCCCCATGCTCAAGCAAATGAAATCTTTGGGCATCTCCTCAAAGTTCATGGGCGGTGACGGGATTTGCACCACCGAGTTGGTCAAACTCGCGGGCGATGCCATGGCCGATGGTCAGGTGATTTGTGCTGAAGCGGGTGGCGTGGACGGCGCCTTGAAGAAAGGCATGGACGACTTTGGCGTGAAGTACAAGAAACGCTTCAACGACGACGTGAAGCTGTACGCCCCTTATGTGTACGACGCCGTCAATGTGATGGTGGACGCCATGCAACGTGCCAAGTCGACCGATCCCACCAAGTACTTGCCGGAGTTGTCAAAGACCTCAGGCTACAAGGGCGTGACGGGTGTGATTGCTTTTGATGCCAAAGGTGACGTCAAAAATGGTGCCCTCACGCTCTACACCTACAAGGCGGGCAAACGCGATCAAATTGCGGTGGTGCGCTGAGCTTCACCTTCAGTACAGATTTAAAAACCACCTTCGGGTGGTTTTTTTAAGCGCGGGGCACAAACCGAGCTCGCGGGCTCAGGGCTGAGCAGGCAAATAGGGAAAAGCGATGTAGGCAAACGGTTTGTGCTGCGGAAAACGCAGCCCCGTGCTGGCCACTGTCAATTCAATGGGATTTGGGATTTGGCCTTGCGCACTCAGCCAAGTGCGCATGTCTTGCGGGCAGTTGTTGGGTTCGGGTTTGTCGATGGGCCCCAAGGGGCATAGCAACAGTCCCGCTTGTTGTTGCCAATCTTGCAGCGGGATTACCGTTGCAGGGAATTGATTGGGCACGCCGGGGACCACCTGCAAGGCGGGGTCACCATAAAAGGCCAGCAAGGCGTTTTCTGCCCACTGCCCACCGACCCAACGCAAGGGCTGATCAGGGTAGCGCTCATTCCATGTGGCGAGCAAGGCCTTGGCGGCCTCTCGCCTTGGCAGGTAATGGTTGGGGGTGCCTTCTTGGGCTTGGTGCCAAGCGTACCAAGGGCTCACGGTCACAACGAGAAGGCACCATGGCAGAAAGCACTTCAAAAGCTTGGCCCGAGCCAAGACCAAGTCTGGCCCATCTTGGCTCAGGTTGCGCAACCACAGCAAAGAAAAGCCATAACCAATGGGAATCGCCCAGGGCATGGACAGCTCCACAAAGCCGGTGATACCAAACACCAAGGTGATGGCCCAAGGCAGCAGGGCAATCCAAAACAAGGTGTCATCCCAGCCTTGTGGCAACCAACAGCGCAGCAATCGCCGCGGCCAACCGCGCAGGCGTTGCACGAACGTTGGTGTACCCGGTGCATAGACCCACGCACACAACAACCAAGGCAGTAACCAATAGGCGGGCGGGGAGAGCGCAAACTTCAGCACCATGCGCCAACTCACACCGTCATCCCCACCTTGTTCGCCAACATAACGTAGCGTGACCCAATCGTGGCTTTGAAGCCAGAGCAGGTGAGGGGCCAGACACACGCCAAATACTGCCAAAGTCAGCCAAGGTTTGTAAGTGCCAAACCAAGCTCGGCCGTTTCGACTGGCCAGCGAGCTCAGAAATATGGCAAGCAAAAAAACGCCGCTGTAATACTTTCCAAGCATTGCCAAAGCACTCAAAACCCCCAGTGCCACGGACCAAGCCAATGCCATGCGACCTTGACTTGCTACACAGCGCACCCAGGCCAATACCACCCAAGGCCACAAACTCAACAAAATGGCATTGGCGTTGAACTTGACGGCCAAGGTGCTGTAAGGGAACGCCAAACACAGCAACAGCGCTGAAGGTAAGGCTAAATCTGGTCGTCCCATGGCTTGTGCGGCGTGATACACACCCAGCAAGGCCAGCGCGACATTCAGGTAGGACAGCAGGTGGTAAGAGACATCAAGGTGGGGCAATACCGAAAACCAGGCGCCGGTCACCCAGGCAAACAGGGGCGGGTGCTTGGCGCTACCCCAGGCCCAGTTTTGCCCCCAGGCAAAGTTCTCCAACATGTCGGCATAGCTGTCGAGGTTGGTGTCGGCAATGCCATGGGCCAGCACCCAAGCCAGCACATGAAGCAACAGCAAGCTGCCGATGCCGATGGACCTGCGTTGGCTGGAGGAGACAAAAATGGGGGGGGAATACAGTGGCAGGGGACGCTTTCAGAGTCCAAAAATTATAGGAGTCTTGAGCGCGAAGCGGCGAAAATCCTGTGCGGAGTCTATAAAAATCAATGACTTAGGAAGGGTTGAATTATTTTTGCAGCGAGTGTCCACCAAATCTTGGCGTCATGCGTTGTTTCCTCATCGAGTTCTGAGGAGCCTATATGGACAAGTCAGTATTTCAAATGGATCCGCCTGATGTGGCGTTGGAGCGTCGCTTTAAGTGCATCCCCCCCGAAAAGTCTGGGATCAAAGCCACGTTTGACCGTATACGCGCCCAGTTGGCGCAAGAAGCCGAGCAAAGAAGTCGCCCGGTGTCTCGGATTTACTCTGGCTTCAGAACAGTGAAAGCTTAAGTAGTCATTCAAGGCTCTGCAACGTTCAGAGCCTTAAATTGAGGGCCCCATTGGTGGGCCCTTTGCATTGGAATCATTGAATTTTGTCTGAGCGCCCAGCGCTTTTAAAGCTCTATGTTGTTTGTGCTCAGTTCTTTGCTGCCGGTGGTCCTGTTGATTGCCATCGGGTTTTGGGTAGGCTTGCGTGGCTGGGTCACGCAAATTGGCGCCAAAGATATATCTCATCTGGCTTTCATGGTCTTGGCGCCAGCCTTGTTGTTTCGGACCATGAGCCAAGTTCACTTTGACCAATTGGATGTTCAGCCCGTGGTTCTGTACTTTGTGGGTGCGGTGGGTTTGTTTGTTGTGCTGTTCTCGTGTTTGGGTTGGAATCGCCGCGCAACCGTTCTAGCTTTGGCTGCCACCTTCAGCAACACGGTGATGCTGGGTATTCCTTTGATTGGCCTGATGTACGGCCCGCCTGGCTTGGTCTACCTGTTCACCTTGATTTCTTTACATGCCCTGGTCATGCTGACTTTGGCCACGGTGGTGCTGGAGTTGGTGTTGGCGCGTGAAGCCGCGGCCGATCCCACCACGGGCTTGGCCAACCGCCATCCGATGATGACGATTGCGCTGGCGGTGCGCAATGCAGTGATCCATCCAGTCCCCTTGCCTATTTTGTTGGGGCTGGGTTTTGGTCAACTGGGTTGGGATATGCCCGAGTTTCTCGACAAACCGCTTCAATGGATGGGCAGCACCTTCGGACCTTTGGCCTTGTTGCTGGTCGGTATCACTTTGGCGGGGGTGTTGCACGATGTGCGTCAGTCCTGGTCTGGGCAAAGTCGTGGGCAGGCCATGAGACCCTTGTGGGTGGCGACGAGTTTGGCCTTGCTCAAGAACCTGGGGCATCCCTTGCTGGTGCTGCTGCTGGGTTGGGCGTTTGGTGTGACTGGGCTGGCGCTGGCGGTGATGGTGAGTGCGGCCTCGATGCCCATTGGCGCCAATGTGTTTTTGTTTTCCCAGCGTTACGCAGTGGGCGAAGACGCAGTGCCTGCTGCCGTGGCTTTGTCGACCCTGCTGGCAATTGTCACCGTGCCTTGGGTGTTGAGCTGGGTCCAGTGAAACTACTTGCGTTGAATCTCAGGCAGAGAGGCTTGGCTGTGCTGGGATGAACGAAGTTGTCAGGCCAGTTCGGCGATCAACTCTATTTCAACGCAAGTACCCATGGGTAGTTGTGCCACACCAAATGCGCTGCGTGCATGTGCGCCCTTGTCACCAAAGACTTCACCAATCAATTCGCTGCAACCGTTGGTGACGAGATGTTGTTCGGTGTAGTCGGGTGTGGAGTTGACCAAGCTCATGACTTTGACGATGCGTTGCACTTTGTTCAAGTCGCCCACGGCGGCGTGCAAGGTACCCAGTAAATCAATGGCCACTGAGCGCGCGGCCGCCTTGGCTTGGTCCGTGGTGATGTTGCGACCCAGTTGCCCAACCCAGGCTTTACCGTCTTGCTTGGCGATGTGGCCGCTCAAGAACACCAGCTTGCCGGTTTGCACAAATGGCACATAAGCCGCAGCGGGAACAGCCACGGGGGGCAGGGTGATGTGGAGTGATTGCAGGCGGTCGTAAATGCTCATGGTGAGGTCCTTGGTGAATTTCAAGTGGAAATTTTAGAAGGCTCAACTGCTGCATTCTCGAGAGCAATGGGAAGGTCGTCGATCGGGAACACCGTGACGCCGACTTCTAGGGTGTGGCTGGCCCCGCCGTGGATCACACCGCGCACAGGTGACACATCGCCAAAGTCACGCCCGAGAGCGAGCGTGACATAGTCTTGACCCGGTGAGTTCAAACCCCAGCGGTTGTTGGTGGGGTCGAGGTCAAACCATTGGCCATGGGTGGTGAGTTTGCCTTCATCTGTGTTGGGTACATACAGCGAGACCCAAGCGTGTGAGGCATCGCTGCCAATCAAACGTGCTTGGCCTTCTGGAGGCTCGGTCAGCAAATAGCCGCTGACATAGCGTGCCGCCAAACCTTGGGTACGCAAACAGCAAAGAAGGATATGCGCAAAGTCCTGGCAAACGCCTTGGCGTTTGGCCAAGGCCTCACGTGCCGGGGTGTTGACGTCGGTGCTTTCGCTGGCGTATTCCAACTCTTGGTGGATGCGAGTCATCAAATCGCAAGCCGCCGCCAAGACTGGGCGTTGCGCTGAGAAACTGGCGCGTGAAAATTCGGCAAATTCGGCATGCGGCGAAACATAGGGAGAAGCAAAGACAAATTCATTGGCAGCATCCCAAGCAGCGCCTGCGTGATAGACAAAATGGTCCCGAACTTTTTCCCAGCATGGGGTTTTGGCGACTTGGCTCGTTTCGAAAGGCGTGGTGTGTGTATGGACCAAACTGCTGGCTTCGATGTGCAAACTGCTGTGCGGCACGGGCAATGAAAAAAAACTCCGCAGGTTGCCAAACACATCGACATGGTCGCTACGGGCTGCCGGCGCGGGTGTGATTTGCAGCGCCGCATTGCGCACGGTTTGGGAGGGTAAGTTGCGCGGCAGCAAATGGGCCATGTGCTGTGCCGTTTCCACTTGTGTTGCATAGTGGTAGGTGGTGGTGTGCAAAACGTGCAGCAACATGATCAAGCGCCCACGCTGTCACCGTCTTGGGTGTGACTGAAATAGTGGCCGGAGATCGCATCCGACACTTGCCAAGCGGCTTGCACACAGGTGGACAAACAACTGCGCAACTGGGTCAGTTGTCCGCGGGCATCGCGTTCACAGAGTTCCTCAAGGTTGGCACGCTGCACGTGGGGCACCAAGAGGGCGAGTGCATCGGGTTCGCCCATGGGGGTGACAGCCAGTTTGGACAGGCGCGCACGCAGCGAGCGGGTGACCCAAGCCAAAGACCGGGGGTTGTCGTTGTCTTGGATCAGTAGTTCGACCAAAGGAGCCAAGTCGCGGCTTTGTTGGTGTTGGGCCTGAAAGGTGATGGTGCTGTCAAACAAGGCCAGCAAGGCGGTGAAGTGCGAGCTGTTGTCCAAGGGCTCTGCAAGGGCAGGGCCGTCTTTGTGTGAGACCTCATGCGTCAGTTCAAAGGCGCCCACATCAACTGCCAAGTCCAAGGCATCTGCCAAAAACCCCAAACGTTCGACATGGCGGCCAATGCTCAGCAGTTGCCAACCATCGTCACGCGTCATCCGGTCGGTTTGTGCACCCGTGATGGCCGCTAAGGTGGCGCTGGCAGTCTCCAAGGCTTGCAATGCCTGAATGGCAGAAAACTCGGGGCGTGACAGGGTCAGAGTGCAGTCAACGCTGAATTGCTCAACACAATGGACGATGGCGTTCCAGTGCTCAGGCGACAAACGCTCGCGCAGGGAGGATGCAGCTTGCCGCAAAGCGCGCAAGTTGTAACCCACGCTGGTGGTGTGTTCGTCTTGGTCAAGGCAAGCAATCAAAGTGCGCTCAAACACCCTGCGACGGGTGCCCACGCTGGGGGTGGAGGGGCTGGCTTCATCCGCGCCATGCGCTTGGGCAAAGGGCACGCCAAAAGGGATTAAACCTTGACGCTGGGTGAGTTGTTGCAACCAAGCCCACAAGCTGCGCGATGCCGGGTCCTCCCCGTTGAGGGCTTCGAGGCACAAGCGCACCAGACGCACCATGTTCTCGCTGCGCTCGGTGTAGCGTCCAAGCCAATAGAGGTTTTCTGCGGCTCGGCTGGTCACCATGCGTGGGCGGTGTGTGAAGCTCACCGAGCTGGCAGTCTTGGTCAGCAAGGTGCTGCGGTCTACATCAGCCTCGGTTTGTACCCACACGTCCGCACTGCTGCCACCGCGTTGCATCGAGGCAATCTCGGCATTCGGCGCGGCAATACGGGCCAAACCGCCGGGTAGCACGCGCCATGAGTCGGGGCCATTGCGCAAGGCAAACACGCGCAGCATGACCGAGCGGGGCACGATGCCTTCTTGGGCGTTTTTCCAAGTCGGCATTTGCGACAAAGGCATATAGGCCTGCAAGGTGTGACGATCTGGTTGACGGGTGATGCGCCCCACCCATTCGTCGCGTTGCGGCTCGGTGAGTGATCGACCTAGGGCTGGCTCAAAACTTCCATGACTGGCAGAGCCTGGATACGTGGGTTTGATCACCATATGGTCGAGTTGCGGCAGCACCGAGGACAAGGCCGCTCGCTCGCCGCACCACCAGGTGTCCAAGGCTGGTAACTGCAGGGTCTCGCCCAGCAGGGTTTCGCTCAAAGCCGGGAAAAAGCCCATCAAGGCAGGAGACTCGAGGAAGGCCGAGCCCGGGCTGTTGGCCACCACCAGGTGGCCTGCACGCACGGCTTGCAGCAGGCCGGGAATGCCCAAGGTCGAGTCGGCGCGCAACTCCAGGGGGTCTAGAAACTCGTCGTCCATGCGTTTGAGCAACACATGCACGGGTTCTAAACCGCGCAAGGTGCGCAGGTACAGGCGCTCATCACGCACAGTCAAATCGCCACCTTCGACCAAGCTTAGGCCTAGGTAGCGGGCAAGGTAAGCGTGCTCAAAGTAGGTTTCGTTGTAAGGACCTGGGGTGAGCAGTGCCACATGGGCTTGTGCGCCAGCAGGGCTGTGCTGTTTGAGCGACTCCACCCAAACCCGGTAGGTAGCAGCCAAGCGTTGAATATGCATGGTTTCAAACGCTTGTGGAAATTGGCGCGAAATCAGCAAGCGGTTTTCAAGCAAATAACCCAAGCCCGACGGTGCTTGGGTGCGTTGAGACACCACCGCCCATTGCCCGTTGGGGCCACGCGCCAAGTCAAACGCAGCAATGTGCAAGTGGGTGCCGCCCACAGGTGACACGCCATGCATGGCCCGAACATAACCAGGATGACCTTGCACCAAAGCAGGAGGGATCATGGCGTGTCGGATCAGTTGCTGAGGACCGTACACATCGGCCATGACACGCTCTAAGAGGCGGGCGCGTTGCTGCACACCATGATCAATCTGTTGCCAGCTTTGCGGTGTCAGGATGAGGGGAAACAAATCGACCGCCCAAGGCCTTTGAGGCCCGCCTTGGCTGGCGTAGACGTTGTAGGTGATGCCGTTGTCGCGCACCTGACGGGCCAAGGCTTGGGTTCTGCGGTCGAGATCTTCGAGACCCAGCGGACCCAGTTCTTCAAAGAAGGTGCGCCACTGCTGTGTCAGCTCACTTTGGGCCAGGGTGGCGGGAGTGACGGAGGCCTTGATTTGTGCGCTGTTTGTGGCAGCCAGCGGACTTGGGTTGGAAAGGGTCGGGAGCTGCGTAAAGGGCTTGAAGGGGGACTGAGCTTGTGGGGAAGGGCTGCTGGCACCTACCAATTCATCAAAGTGCCCACTGTCGGCGGGATGTGTCAAAGCGCTCACCACCTCAGCCAACGCTGGCGTTGGTGAGGTTTTGTTGGTTTGGGTTTGAGGTGTCTCCACAGTAGGCACATTGTCTCATCGGTGCCAAGTTCAGCGTCGCAAGTCCAACGTGAAAGGAAACTCTTTGCTCGCAGCGACTCCCACGGTGGCCGGACCCATGTCCAGCTTGCCAGGTGTGTGGCCTAGCGGAAAGAAGCGCGACAGGCGTCGACTTTCTGCCTCGTAGGCGTTGACTGGCAGCGTTTCATAGCTGAGCCCTCCGGGGTGGGCGACGTGGTACTGGCAGCCGCCAACGGAACGCTTCATCCATGTGTCCACAATGTCAAAAGTCAGCGGCACATGCACACCGATGGTTGGGTGCAGGGCAGAAGACGGCGCCCAAGCGCGGTAACGAACCCCTGCCACGTATTCACCCACGGTGCCGGTGGGCTGCAGTGGCAGGGAGCGGCCATTGACGCTCACGGTATGGCGACTGGGGTTCAAGCCTGTCACGTGAACTTCGATGCGCTCGAGCGACGAGTCAACATACCGCACGGTACCTCCGCTGGAGCCTTCTTCACCCATGACGTGCCATGGTTCTAAGGCATTGCGCAGGGTCAAGGAGATGCCCGGGGTGTGGAGATCGCCCACACGTGGAAAGCGGAATTCAAAGTGTGGTGCAAACCAGGCGGGGTCGAAGTGAAAGCCGTTGTCGCCGAGCTCAGTCAGCACGTCGTCAAAGTCGACCTTGACAAAGTGAGGTAGCAAAAAACGGTCGTGCAATTCGGTGCCCCATCGGGTGGCAGGGGCTTCGTAGGACTGCTCCCAAAAGCGTGCCACCAAGGCACGCAACAGCAGTTGCTGCACCACGCTCATGCGGGCATGTGGGGGCATTTCAAAGGCGCGCAACTCCAGCAAACCCAGGCGTCCAGTGGAGGAGTCTGGCGAGTAGAGCTTGTCGATACAAAACTCCGAGCGGTGGGTGTTGCCTGTGACGTCGATCAGCAAGTTGCGCAAGCTGCGGTCAACCAACCACGGGGGCAAGTCGACGCCGTATTTAGCGCGGTTGTTTCGGATTTCGGCCAGTGCAATTTCGAGTTCGTAAATTTGGTCGTTGCGCGCTTCGTCCACGCGGGGAGCCTGGCTGGTGGGACCAATGAACATGCCGCTGAACAGGTAGCTCAAAGACGGGTGGTTGTGCCAATACAAAATCAAGCTGGCCAGCAGTTCAGGCTTGCGCAAGAACGGGCTGTCTGTAGGTGTGGCGCCCCCCATGACGACATGGTTGCCGCCGCCGGTGCCGGTGTGACGGCCATCGGTCATGAATTTTTCGGCCGACAGGCGTGACTCGAAAGAAGCTTGGTACAAGAACTCAGTGTGTTCGACGATCTCTTGCCAGTTGTGTGCGGGATGGATGTTGACCTCGATCACGCCGGGGTCGGGCGTGACAGCCAATACTTTGAGGCGAGGATCTCGCGGTGGGCCATAGCCCTCCAACACGATGCGCATATTGAGTTCTTGGGCGGTGGCTTCTACGGCACTCAACAGCTCCAGATAGTCTTCCAGGCGCGTCAAGGGCGGCATGAATACATACATCAAGCTTTGTGCTGGTTGACCCGCTTTACCAGCCAATTCGACATTGGGGCCGTTGGCCCTGGCTGGGTCGCGCACTTCCACGCAGATGGCGGTGCGGGTGATCCAAGATGCCGACTGAAATTTTCCGGGGGCGGTGTTGGCATGAGCAGCGTCAAGCGCATTAGCGGCCTTGCTTGCAGACCCCTTGGCCATTTGTTTGGCGTAGTCGTTGGCACCTAAGGCCACGGTGCCACCCTCGGCAAAGCCCCCGCCATTTTCGTGGGCGCTGAAGTGGGTAAAGCGCGCATGATGTGCGTACTGTGCTTTCAAGGCAGCGGCGTGAGGCAGCGGTTGGCGCTCGGCGTAATGGTCTTGGTTGATGGGGTAGGGATAGTCGGCTGCGGTGACCCACGGCAATGAGTCCAGCGGAAGGCGATAGCCCATGGAAGAGTCGCCCGGCACCAAGTACATCCGCTCATCGCGCAAGAACCATGAACCGGTGCTCCAGCGTGGGCCGGGCAGTTCGGGTTCGTTGGCTTTGATGGGAAGCACATAGCCCACGACTTGTTTGAGACCTTGCGTGAAGACACGGTGCAATCGGGCGCGCTCCATCTCGTCCTCGAGGCGTGAGTCAAACGGATCGACGTTGCCGGGCAAGCGGCGCTCGCGCCAAAGGTAGTACCAAGTATCTTCGTACCCAGCGGTAATGTGTTGGCCATCCAAGCCCAGTTTGAGAGCCAAGGTATGTGTGAATTTTTCAGCGTCTTCGCTGGTGTAGTGACTGGGCACGCGCTCGTCAGCAAACAAGTCGGGGTTGTGCCAACAAGGCTGTCCGTCGGCGCGCCAGTAAATACCCAGCGCCCAACGTGGCAACTGTTCTCCCGGGTACCACTTGCCTTGGCCAAAGTGCAAAAAGCCGCCTTTGCCGTATTCGTCGCGAAGTTTGTGGACCAACTCTGTGGCGTAGGCGCGCTTGGTGGGGCCAAGTGCCTCGGTATTCCACTCAGGAGCGTCGCGGTCATTCACCGCCACGAAGGTGGGTTCGCCGCCCATGGTCAAGCGCACATCCCCATCGTTCAAGCGGCGATCGACCACGTCGCCCAAGGCCAGCACTTCCATCCACTGGTCTTCGGTATAGGGCTTGGTCACGCGGGGCGACTCCAGCACCCGAGTGACTTTCATTTCGTGGCTGAACTCCACCTCGGCCTCATCCACCAAGCCTTCGATGGGTGCAGCACTTGACGGTTGGGGGGTGCAGGCCAAAGGAATATGGCCTTCGCCCGCAAACAAACCCGAGGTGGGGTCTAGTCCGATCCAACCTGCACCGGGTAGATAAACCTCGCACCATGCATGCAGGTCGGTGAAGTCAACCTCAGTGCCGCTGGGGCCGTCCAGAGATTTGACGTCTGACGTCAATTGAATCAGGTAGCCCGACACAAAGCGTGCTGCCAAACCGCACTGGCGCAGCAACTGAACCATCAGCCAAGCGCTGTCACGGCATGAGCCGCTGCGCAGTGTGAGGGTTTCTTCAGGTGTTTGCACGCCAGGCTCCATGCGGATCAGGTAGTCGACGTCGAGGTGGAGCTTTTGGTTGATCTGAACCAAAAAGTCGATGGTGCGGATGGGCTCACGCTTGAGTGCGTCCATGTCGATCGACTTGCAATAGGCCTGAAACTTAGACGTTGGCGCCAGCGTTGCCAAGTAGGGCGCTAGCTCAAGTGAGGTGGCTGTGTCGTAGCTAAAGGGAAATGTTTCGGCCGTGGGTTCGAGAAAAAAATCAAAAGGGTTGTAGACCGCCATTTCGACCACCAAGTCCACCGTGACTTTGAACTCGTCGGTTTTTTCGTGAAACACCAAGCGTGCTTGGTAGTTGGCCAAAGGGTCTTGTTGCCAGTTGATGAAGTGCGCCGGTTCAACCTTGAGGGCATAGGACAGCACTTTGCTGCGACAGTGGGGTGCGGGCCGCAGGCGGATGACTTGTGGGCCAAGCTCTACAAGTCGGTCGTAGGTATAGTGCGTGACGTGATGAAGTGCGGCATGGATAGACATTTCTTGATTAAAGCAAAACATGCGCCAATGTTTATGCGCCAAGCTGGTGCACTCAAGCTTCTTGGGCTGGCACCGATACAGGATGCACGTTGAATCGGAAAGTGATTGTGTTGAAAGCCATGTGCGCACCTCGTTGTCTCTTGTTATTAGGTTTTTGGGCCACCTTGATGGCATGGACCCCTATGGCTGCAGCCGATTGGAGCGAGTTGGCTAAAGATGAGGATATCGCTTACTACTTCGATAAGGATGCGGTGATGCCCGTCCATGTGTCTCGCTATGCTTGGACCATGGTGGACTTTCCCAAGGGTGAGAAAACCTCCAGTGGAGAGAGTTACAAGTCGGTCATGACCCGTTGGCGCATGTACTGCAAGACGGATATGGTGGTGCGCTTGTCGGTCAGCTACTTTGAAAAACCCATGGGCAAGGGCAAGGAAGTGGTGGCAGAAGATGCGCCAGAGTTGCGCATGCGCGAGGTGCCCATTCGGCCAAATACATACTTGGCTTCGCTGAAAAAAGAAATCTGTTCGGGCAAACCTGCTGCTTGATGGTGAAAGCGAATTTGCTTGATACGCTCGAGTTTGTGAGCGCGCCTTGTTCCTAATGGCGCGCAGTTAGATAGATTGCCAGACCTTGGCTCAACAAGGTCTGCATTGATTTCACGTCTTACCCCTCTTGGCATTGGTTGGTTGGCAGGCACGGCTTGGCAGTTGCAAGAGCGCGAACTCATGGCGTCGAATTTCTACCTGGGCCTCATGGCACTGGGTGGTTGCTTGATTTGGGCTTCTTTGGCATGGTTGCGATCTTCACACTTACGCCTTTGGATTAATTCCCTATGGCTGCTTGGGGTAGGTGCTTGTGCAATGGCGTTTGGTCTTACTGGTTGGCGTGCTCATGCGCAATTGGCGAGCAGCATTCAGCCTCGATGGGAGGGCGTCACCGTTGTGGTGGAGGGGGTGATTGCCGCCATGCCGCAACACATGGGCGAAAACTGGCGATTTCGCTTTGAAGTCGAGCATGCCCCGCCGGGCATACCACCGCATGTTCTTCTAGGTTGGTATGGCAGCAAAACTTGGGGAGGGCAAGATGTGGGTGAACCACCTCCAGAGGTGAGAGCAGGCGATCGCTGGCGCTTTGCGGTTCGACTCAAAGCACCCCATGGGCACATGAATCCGCATGGTTTTGATTACGAGTTGTGGCTGTGGGAACAAAAGCTCCAGGCCACCGGTTATGTTCGAGCGGGGACGCGAGATCCCGTCCCAGTTCGCCTCGGTGCGCGTCTTACCCATCCGATCGAGCGATGGCGTCAAGATGCACGAGAGGCGATTGAGCGCCAAATTCCTGAGCGTGCCATGGCGGGCATCATCTCGGCCTTGCTGGTTGGCGATCAAGCAGCCATTGAGCGAGCCGACTGGGACGTGTTTCGCGCCACGGGTGTGGCGCATTTGATGTCGATTTCAGGTCTGCACATCACCGGCTTGGCTTGGCTTGCTGCTGCGGTGGCGGGATGGTGTTGGCGTCGTAGCAGCAATTGGTCACGTCTGCGGCCTTGGTGCTTACGTCTGCCTGCTCCTCATGCAGCTCAGGCCGTGGGCTGTGGTGTGGCCTTCATGTATGCATTGTTCACTGGCTGGGGCTTGCCAGCTCAACGCACTGTTTGGATGCTTTTGACGGCCACTTGGCTGCGCTGGCATGGGCTGCGTTGGCCCTGGCCTCATGTGTGGTTGTTGGTTTGCATGGTGGTGGTAGCTTTGGATCCTTGGGCCATATTGCAAGCAGGGTTCTGGCTAAGCTTTGTCGCGGTTGGGGTGTTGTTTGCTTCTGGGCGCCCCCCAGAAACTGGCGGACTCACAACAGCGCATCGTGCATGGCATCAACTGAACAATATGGTGCGCGAACAGTGGTTGATGAGTGTGTGCTTGGCGCCTCTGAGTTTGTTGCTGTTTCACCAAGTTTCGGTCGTAGGTTTGCTAGCCAATTTGCTGGCGGTGCCTTGGGTCACTTTGTTGGTCACGCCTTTGTGTTTGTTGGGCTTGTTCTGGTCCGCGCTTTGGTCATGGGCACAGCTCACATTACAGCTATTGATGAACTGCTTGACGTGGATGGCGCAAGTATCTTGGGCGCAATGGTCTGCGCCAGCTGCTCCTGCGTGGGTGGGCGCATCTTCTCTGTTGGGTGTGGCTTTGTGGGCTCGTCGCATGCCAGGTTGGATGCGACTTTGTGGTTTTGTGATGGTGCTGCCGCTGTTGACTTGGCAGACGCCGCGTCCGCCTCATGGGGCATTTGAGCTCATCGCAGCGGACATGGGGCAAGGGCATTCGGTGCTTGTGCGAACCCAAGCGCATGCTTTGCTGTATGACACCGGTCCACGTTATTCAGCCGAAACTGATGCAGGGCAGCGTGTGTTGGTGCCCTTGCTGCGTAGCTTAGGGGAGCGATTGGATGGGGTGGTCATCAGCCATCAAGACAGCGACCACAGTGGAGGTGCACCTGCCGTTCTGGCTATGCAGCCACAGGTCCAGTTGTGGTCTTCAACGCCTTCGTCGCACTTTTTGAACGATTTGCACAAGATACAACGTTGTGAAAGTGGTCAGCACTGGGAATGGGATGGCGTTCAGTTCAGCGTGCTTCATCCCAATGAGAGTGACTATGCGCGCGCTTTAAAGCCCAACGCCATGAGTTGTGTGTTGCGTGTGCAAAGCACAAATGGGGTGCGTGCGCTGTTGGTGGGTGATATTGAGGCTGCACAGGAACAACGCTTGATTCGTTCAGGGCAAACATTGCAGGCCGATTGGCTGCTGGTGCCGCACCATGGCAGCGCGACTTCTTCAACGAACGAGTTTCTACAAACGGTTCAACGTCTTGTTGCCGTGGTGCAGGCTGGGTATCGCAACCGCTTTGGACATCCCCGCAGTGATGTGCTGGCGCGTTACACAGAACAGGGGGTTCTTGTGGTGCAGACCCCCCGTTGTGGTGCATCGCTATGGCAAAGCGAACAGCCCAAGTTGGTGCGCTGCGCGCGCGAAGAGCACCAACGCTATTGGCACCACCGAATACCTTGATAATGGCATTTAACTTGCTTCTGTCTGCGCAGGAGTTCCAAGATGCACAAGTTTGATGAAATGTATGCCCAACTGCCCCATGTACCGGAGCAGGTCAGGCCCCACTACAAAAGCTACTTGGACTGGCTGAACCGCCAAGACCCACAAGCCATGCGCGGCCGCCGTGAAGAAGCTGAAATGATTTTTCGTCGCGTGGGCATCACCTTTGCCGTGTACGGCGATAAGGATGAAGACGGCGCTGGCACCGAGCGCCTGATCCCGTTTGATCTGATTCCGCGTGTGATTCCAGCCCATGAATGGCGCGATATGCAAAAGGGGCTGGTGCAGCGCGTGACCGCATTGAACCGTTTCATTCACGACATTTACCACGAACAAGATATTTTGAAGGCGGGGGTGATTCCCACTGAGCAGATTCTTCATAACGCCCAGTTTCGACCCGAAATGATGGGCGTGGATGTGCCGCACAACGTGTACTCGAACATCAGTGGCATCGACATCGTGCGCGCTCCTAACGCGCAAGGTGAGGGCGAGTACTACGTGCTTGAAGACAACCTGCGTGTGCCCAGTGGCGTGAGCTATATGCTTGAAGACCGCAAGATGATGATGCGGCTGTTTCCCGAGTTGTTCAGCCAGCACCGTGTGGCACCGGTAGCGCATTACCCTGACTTGTTGCTAGAGACCTTGCGCGCCAGCTGCCCAGCGACTACCGACAACCCCACCGTGGTGGTGTTGACCCCGGGCATGTACAACAGCGCTTATTTTGAACACGCGTTTTTGGCGCAACAAATGGGCGTCGAGTTGGTCGAAGGTCAAGACTTGTTTGTGAAAGACAACTTTGTGTACATGCGCACCACGCGTGGCCCTAAGCGGGTGGATGTGATTTATCGACGCGTGGACGATGACTTTTTGGATCCCAAGGTGTTTCGTTCTTCATCGACCTTGGGTTGTGAAAGCTTGATGGATGTGTACCGTGCAGGGCATGTGAGTATTTGTAATGCAGTAGGGACAGGCATTGCTGACGACAAGTCGATTTACCCCTATGTGCCCCAAATGATCGAGTTCTACTTGGGCGAAAAACCCATCCTGAACAATGTGCCGACTTTTCAGTGCCGCAAGAAAGAAGACTTGCAATACACACTCGATCACCTGAATGAGTTGGTTGTGAAAGAGGTGCACGGGGCAGGCGGCTACGGCATGTTGGTTGGGCCTGCTGCCACCCAGGCCGAGATAGAGGACTTTCGCCGCGTCTTGATTGCCAAACCGGATGGTTATATCTCACAGCCGACCTTGAGTTTGTCGAGCTGCCCGACTTATGTGGAAAGCGGCATTGCGCCCCGCCATATCGATTTACGCCCCTTCGTGCTGAGTGGAAAAACCGTGCAGATGGTGCCAGGCGGTTTGACCCGCGTGGCATTGAAGGAAGGCTCACTGGTGGTGAATTCGTCGCAAGGCGGTGGCACCAAAGACACATGGATTCTTGAGGTTTAACTATGCTGAGCCGTACTGCTGACCATCTGTTTTGGATGTCCCGCTATACCGAACGGGCCGAAAATACCGCACGTCTGTTGGATGTGAATTACCAAACCTCGCTGTTGCCTCAATCAGCTGCCGTCGCCCAGATGGGTTGGCAAGGTTTGCTGTCTATCAGTGAATTATTGCCTGCCTATGAAGCGCTGTATGCTGAGATCACGCCTGAAAACGTGATGGCGTTCATGGTCAAAAACGAGGACAACCCGTCGTCCATTATTTCTTGCCTCAAAGCCGCCCGTGAGAACGCACGTGCCGTGCGCGGCAGTTTGACCACGGAGGTGTGGGAAACACAAAACCAGACCTGGTTGGAGCTGTTGCGCAAAATCAAAGCGGGTGAATTTGAGCGTGACCCAGGTCAGTTTTTCGAGTGGGTGAAATTTCGCTCGCATTTGTCGCGAGGCGTGACGGTGGGAACCATGCTGATGGATGAAGCTTTGCATTTCATGCGCTTGGGAACATTCTTGGAGCGCGCTGACAATACGGCCCGCTTGGTGGATGTGAAGTTCCATGCCGTGGAAAGCGATTTCTTTGGCGCTGCCAATGCGCAAGACCAAGAGTATGACTTCTACCACTGGAGTGCGATTTTGCGCAGCGTGTCTGGCTTTGAGATTTACCGCAAGGTCTATCGCGATGTGATTCAACCCGAGCGCGTGGCCGAGTTGCTCGTGTTACGACCCGACATGCCACGCTCCCTTCATGCGTGCTTGAACGAGGTGGTGAGCAACTTGGCCATGGTGTCGTCTGACTCGTCCATTGAGAGCCGCCGTCGCTCAGGCAAGTTGTTGGCTGAGTTGCAATACGGCAAGATTGAAGAGATTTTGGCCAATGGCCTGCATGCTTATCTGACTCAGTTCTTGGACCGTGTGAACGACATCGGGGCGAGCATCAGCCGAGAGTTTTTGGTTCCTACTTGAGCGATCGCGTCTGCATCAGGACACAAAAAAAAGGCGTATGCGGTTGACCGCATGCGCCCTTTGTTCTGATGGATTGATGCGTTAGCCGCCGCGTCGCATTAGGTCAAAGAAATCGACATTTGATTTGGTGGCTTTCATGTTTTTCAACATCAACTCCATCGACTCGATTTCGTCCATGTTGTACATGAACTGACGCAAGATACGAGTTTTTTGCAAGATTTCAGGGGCCAGCAACAACTCCTCACGACGGGTACCGCTGCGGTTGAGTTGAATGGCTGGGAACACGCGTTTTTCATACAAACGGCGGTCCAAGTGAATTTCACAGTTGCCGGTACCTTTGAATTCTTCGAAGATCACTTCATCCATGCGACTGCCGGTGTCGATCAACGCTGTGGCAATGATGGTGAGTGAACCGCCTTCTTCGACTTTGCGAGCGGCGCCAAAGAAACGTTTAGGGCGTTGCAAGGCGTTGGAGTCGACGCCGCCTGTCAGCACTTTGCCCGATGAGGGCACAACGTTGTTGTAGGCGCGGGCCAGTCGGGTGATGGAGTCGAGCAAGATGACCACGTCTTTTTTGAGTTCAACCAAGCGTTTGGCGCGTTCAATCACCATTTCGGCCACATGTACGTGGCGTGCAGCAGGTTCGTCAAAGGTGGAGGCAATCACTTCGGCTTTGACCGAGCGCTGCATCTCGGTCACTTCTTCAGGGCGCTCGTCCACCAGCAACACCATCATGTGGCTGTCAGGGTAGTTGGCAGCAATGGCGTGGGCGATGTGTTGCATCATCACGGTCTTGCCGCTCTTGGGTGGTGCGACCAGCAATGCACGTTGACCTTTGCCGATCGGGGCGATGATGTCGATGATGCGACCGGTGATGTTTTCTTCACCTTTGGTGTCCTGCTCTAGCTTCATTTGCTCGCGCGGGAACAGCGGGGTCAAGTTTTCGAACATGACCTTGTGTTTGTTGTTCTCAGGCAAGTCGCCGTTGACTTGGTCGAGCTTGGTCAGTGCAAAGTAACGCTCGCCGTCTTTGGGTATGCGCACTTCGCCTTCGATCATGTCACCGGTGTGCAAGTTGAAGCGGCGCACCTGGCTTGGGCTGATGTAGATGTCGTCTGTGCTGGCGGTGTAGCTGGTGTCGGGACTACGCAAGAAGCCAAAGCCATCGGGCAAGATTTCAAGCACCCCGTCGGCAAACACCTGCTCACCAGCGCGAGCGCGCTTTTTGATGATGGCAAACATCAGCTCTTGCTTGCGCATACGGCCAGTGTTTTCGATTTCGAGTTCTTCGGCTTGTTTCAGCACTTCAGACACATGCAGTGCCTTGAGTTCATTCAGATGCATCAGGTGACTCCAAGGGGAGTTCGTTAAATAAATTGGGGGGAGGTCGAAAAAGTGGCGGAAGGCGCCTCAGAGACCAGAACTCAAGACCGGGATGGTTTCCGTTGACCTC
>CAIMWY010000063.1 GCA_903845315.1 uncultured Burkholderiales bacterium | reverse complement strand
CCCACACCACCAAGAGCGGTGTGGCTGACATGGCGTTTGAAAACGATGTCGAAGCCCTGCTGATGCTGCGCCGCCTCTACAACTACCTGCCGCTCAACAACAAAGAGAAAGCGCCGGTGCGCCACAACGGCGACCCGACCGACCGCATGGACGTGAGCTTGGACACCTTGGTGCCCGAGAACCCCAACAAGCCCTACGACATGAAAGAGCTGATCGTCAAAACCGTGGACGATGGTGACTTCTTTGAGCTGCAACCCGACTACGCAAAAAACATGTTGATTGGCTTTGCTCGCATGGCGGGTCAAACCGTGGGCATTGTGGCCAACCAACCTTTGGTGCTGGCGGGTTGCTTGGACATCAAGAGCTCCATCAAAGCGGCACGCTTTGTGCGCTTTTGCGATGCCTTCAATATTCCCGTGATCACCTTTGTCGACGTCCCAGGTTTCATGCCAGGCACCAGCCAAGAATTTGGCGGCATCATCAAGCACGGGGCCAAGTTGCTGTACGCCTACGCCGAGTGCACCGTGCCCAAGATCACCGTGATCACCCGCAAGGCCTATGGCGGGGCTTATGACGTGATGGCATCCAAGCACCTGCGCGGCGATGTGAACTTTGCCTGGCCCAATGCCGAGATTGCGGTGATGGGGGCCAAGGGTGCTGTGGAAATCATCTTCCGTGAAGACAAGGGCGACCCCGAAAAACTGGCCGCCAAAGAAGCCGAGTACAAAGCCCGTTTTGCCAACCCTTTTGTGGCGGGTGCGCGTGGCTTCATTGATGACGTGATTCAGCCGCATGAAACCCGCAAGCGCATTTGCCGCTCGTTGGTGATGCTCAAAGACAAGCAGATCGACAACCCGTGGCGCAAGCACGGCAACATTCCGCTTTGAGTTGCCTTATGCGAAGCATTGAGTTGAAACGTCGGTTGGGGAGGGCGAGGTGCCCGGGATTTGCTGGCGCGCAAGCGGGCAGCTCGAGCGCTGTGACCCACTTCGCAGACGCGCAAGCGGGTAGCCCGCACTCTGAGACGCAATTCGCAGCCATGGGTGCGGTGTGTCCGCCGCAGCGAAGTGAAGGAGGAGCCCGAAGGGCGGGGGACATGAGCGGAGGCGGATACGCCGCGCCCATGGCGAGCACAGCCACTCAAGCCGCTCCCAAGGCGAGCACCGCAAAGCATTGAACTGATACCCGAATAAGGAATACACATGTTTACCAAAATTCTGATTGCCAACCGCGGCGAAATCGCCTGCCGTGTCATCGCCACCGCCCACAAAATGGGCATCAAAACCGTGGCCGTGTACTCCGAAGCCGACAAAGAAGCGCGCCATGTGCAACTGGCCGATGAAGCGGTGCTGATTGGACCGGCTGCCTCGCGCGAGTCTTACCTGGTGGCCGACAAAATCATCGCCGCAGCCAAAGCCACGGGCGCACAGGCCATTCATCCGGGCTACGGTTTTTTGAGCGAGAACGCTGAGTTTTCCAAGCGCTGCGAAGATGAAGGCATTGCTTTCATTGGCCCGCGCCATTTCTCCATTGCCGCCATGGGTGACAAGATCGAGTCCAAAAAACTCGCTGGCGCTGCGGGTGTCAACTGCATTCCTGGTGTCAACGACGCCATCGACACCGCAGAAAAAGCCGTGGAGATCGCCAAAGGCATTGGTTACCCCGTGATGATCAAAGCCTCGGCAGGCGGCGGCGGCAAGGGCTTGCGCGTGGCCTTCAACGACAAAGAAGCGTTCGAAGGTTTCACCTCGTGCCGCAACGAGGCGCGCAACAGCTTTGGCGATGACCGTGTGTTCATTGAAAAATACGTGCTCGAACCGCGACACATCGAAATTCAGGTGCTCGGTGACAGCCACGGCAACGTGATTTATTTGAACGAGCGTGAGTGCTCCATCCAGCGTCGTCACCAAAAGGTGATTGAAGAAGCGCCATCACCTTTCATCAGCGACGCCACCCGCAAAGCCATGGGCGAACAAGCGGTGCAACTCGCCAAAGCAGTGAAGTACCAATCGGCCGGCACGGTGGAGTTTGTGGTCGGCAAAGACCAAGACTTTTATTTCCTCGAAATGAACACCCGCTTGCAGGTGGAACACCCCGTGACTGAAGCCATCACCGGCTTGGACTTGGTCGAGTTGATGATTCGCGTGGCCGCAGGCGAGAAACTGCCTCTCGCCCAAAAAGATGTGCAACGCAATGGTTGGGCCATCGAGTGCCGCATCAATGCCGAGGACCCGTTCCGTAATTTCTTGCCTTCCATCGGACGTTTGGTACGGTTTCAAACGCCTGTGCAAACCATGTTTCAAGGGAACACAGCCAACTTGCTTGGCGTTCGAGTCGACACCGGCGTGCAAGACGGTGGCGAGATTCCGATGTTCTATGACTCGATGATCGCCAAGCTCATCGTGCACGGCAAAGACCGCAACGAAGCCATTGCCAAGATGCGCGAAGCCCTGAACAGTTTTGTGATCCGAGGCATAAGTTCTAACATTCCGTTCCAAGCTGCTTTGTTGGCGCATCCCCGGTTTGTTTCGGGTGAATTCAACACCGGCTTTATCGCCGAGCAATACGCCCACGGGTTCCGCGCAGAAGACGTGCCGCACGACGACCCAGATTTTTTGGTGGCGCTGGCCGCGTTTGTGCGGCGCCAGTCACGCGAGCGTGCCGCCAACCTGAGCGGTCAGCTGCCTGGCTATGACGTCAAGATTGGGCAAGACTACAACGTGGTGGTGTTGGGCACGCAAGGTAAAAACCAATACCAGTCTGTGCATGTCAATGAGTTTCGTGGGCAAAGCGGCTTGGCCACCATTCAGGTGGGCGCCAAGTCCTATGCCATTGAAAGTCACTCGCGTTTGAACGATGTGCGCATCGAGGGCACCGTCAACGGCCAAGCTTTCACCGCACAAGTGGAGCGTGGCACGGTCAAAAACCCGCTGGTG
>CAIMWY010000062.1 GCA_903845315.1 uncultured Burkholderiales bacterium | reverse complement strand
GAAAACATTGATGCATAACCGCACGTCCTTGGTGATCGCGCACCGACTCTCGACCATTGAGCATGCGGATGTCATTGTGGTGATGCAGCGCGGACGGATTGTGGAAATGGGTAAGCACGATCAACTGCTTGCCTCAGGCGGTGCGTACGCCAAACTTTACGCTTCCCATGGCGTCGAGGACGTGATAGATCAGCCTAGTGGTGCCTCAGGGCATTGAATAAGTTCATGAAAGCTTGAGCTTCTTGGCGCAAACCAAATCGCTGCTCAAGCTTGGCAGCACCCAACTGCCCCATCTCATCGCACAGCGCTGGATGCTGAATCAATTCTTCCGTGGCAGCTGCCAGCGCAGCGGGATCATCGGCAGTGAAGTGCAATCCTGTCACTTGATGCTCGACGAGTTCAATGCCACCACCCACGTTGCTGGTGATCACAGGCAAGCCATACGACATGGCTTCTGCCATGGAGTTACCAATACCTTCCCCAGGTTTGAGTGTGGGCTGTATGTAGATGTGCGCAACTTTTAAAAATTCGGGCACATCGTTTCGGTAACCCTGTATGTGGACATGCTGCGACAGCCGAGCAGATTTGGCAACAGCGGCGCGGATGATAGGACCACACTCACCCACAATGTCGAGACGCCAATGCGTTGATGTCAGATGCTTTTCCACCGCATCAAGCAACACGGCCAGTCCTTTGATGGGACGGTCATTGGCGACGCACAACAAACGCACGATGTCGCTTGGAGAGCGGTGTCTTGGATGGGGCCAAGGATGTGTTTGCATCAACTGACCGTAGCCAGGATAAATGGTTTCAAATCGCCCGGGATGATTGGGATAAAAACGCGTCGCTTCGTACCTCAATTTGTCGGCGATGGCTTGAGACATACACACCACAGCATCAAGGCTGGGCGACAAATAGGTGAACCAGTCTTGCAGGTAAAAAGCACTCACGCCGCCAATCGCACCCCGGGTGCCAACAACGGGGGCTTTGAATTGAAAGCGGCGCTTCGCGGTCAGGGCGACCGACAGGGCTCGGCTCGTGTAGCACAAACAAACGTCGGCCGAGTATTGAGACACCAAATCGCTGTAGTGCTGGGCCGCCTCTTTGTCAAAGCGCCCTTTCAAGGGCACTTTGGCCACCACATCAATTTCTGTTGACCAATCTTTGCTGTGCGCATGAGAGGCAGGTTCAAGAACCGAATGCACTTTATGACCTATTTGCTCCAACTCGCGCAACATCATCAAGGAATAACGATCCAAGTCTCTGGTGAAGACAAGAATAGACAACGAACGTTCTTTCGTCATAGCAAGACGATGTCGTATTGCTCTTGCGCCATCGCCATTTCACTGCGCAGAGAAATGGGTTTTCCAATGAAGTCGCTCAAACCGGCCAAGTGCTGACTTTCTTCATCCAACAACACGTCAATAACACTCGGTGCGGCGATGATGCGAAACTCTCTGGGGTTGAACTGGCGTGCTTCCCGCAAGATTTCTCGCAAGATGTCGTAGGTTACCGTACGTGCTGTTTTAACACTGCCTTTGCCCTCGCACACGGGGCAAGGTTCGCACAACATATGCGCCAAGGATTCACGGGTGCGTTTACGTGTCATCTCCACCAAGCCCAAAGCAGAATAGCCACTGACCATGGTCTTGACACGATCACGGGCGAGTTGCTTGCGAAACTCATTCAAAACAGCATCACGGTGATCTTCACGCAACATGTCAATGAAGTCGGCGACGATGATGCCCCCCAAATTACGCAAGCGCAGTTGCCGCGCAATGGCACCCGCAGCTTCTAAATTTGTTTTAAAAATAGTCTCATCAAAGTTACGCGCCCCCACAAAACCACCGGTGTTCACATCCACCGTGGTCAGGGCTTCGGTTTGATCAATGATAAGGTAGCCCCCCGATTTCAAGTCGACGCGACGGCCCAGCGCGCGCGCCACTTCTTCATCAATCCCATATAAGTCAAAGATCGGTCGCTCACCCTTATATAAATTTAGTTTTTCGGCGGCCGCTGGCATGTACTCTGTGCCAAATGCGTCCAACAGCGTGAATTGCTCGTTCGAGTCGATGCGTATGCTTTGGGTAGCGTCGCTGACCAAGTCACGTAAAACGCGTTGAAGCAAGTTCAAATCTTGATGCAACAACGACATAGGCGGCAAACGCAAAGAGGCTTCTTTGATGCGGCTCCAAGTTTTGCGAAGGTAGGCAATGTCTTCACCCAGTTCAGCGTCGGTAGCGTCTTCACCATTGGTGCGCAAGATATAGCCGCCTGTTGGTGCATT
>CAIMWY010000061.1 GCA_903845315.1 uncultured Burkholderiales bacterium | reverse complement strand
GGCTGGTTTTTTGCCACGTGCAGGCGCATCGACGCGGAACAGGGGCGGACGCGCCACATAGACATGCCCAGCCTCAATGAGCTTGGGAAAGTGTCTAAAAAACAAGGTCAACAACAGCACCTGAATGTGCGAGCCATCCACATCGGCATCGCTCAAGATGCACACCTTGCCGTAGCGCAAACCGCTCATGTCGGGACTGTCGTTGGGGCCATGTGGGTCGACACCGATGGCGACCGAAATATCGTGAATTTCGTTGTTGGCAAATAGGCGGTCGCGCTCAACCTCCCAGGTGTTGAGAACTTTGCCGCGCAGAGGCAGGATGGCCTGATTTTCTTTGTTGCGGCCCATCTTGGCGCTGCCGCCCGCTGAGTCGCCTTCGACCAAGAACACCTCGTTGTGGGCAATGTCTTTGCTTTCGCAATCGGTCAACTTGCCAGGCAGCACGGCCACGCCAGAGCCTTTGCGTTTTTCAACTTTCTGCCCCGCTTTTTGACGACTTTGGGCGGCTTTGATAGCCAGCTCGGCCAGCTTTTTGCCGTATTCCACGTGTTGGTTGAGCCACAGCTCCATGGTGGGGCGCACATAGCTCGACACCAGGCGCACCGCATCGCGGGAGTTCAGACGTTCTTTGATTTGTCCTTGAAACTGCGGATCCAGTACTTTGGCAGAAAGTACATAACTGGCGCGAGCAAACACGTCTTCGGGCAACAACTTCACGCCTTTTGGCAGCAAAGCATGCAACTCGATGAAGCTCTTGACCGCCGTGAACAAACCATCGCGCAGTCCACTGTCGTGGGTACCTCCCGCGCTGGTGGGAATCAGGTTCACGTAGCTCTCACGCACAGGCTGACCATCTTCGGTGAAAGCCACCGCCCAAGCAGCGCCCTCGCCTTCAGCAAAGCTGTCGTGGTTGCTGTCGGCATAACCGTCGCCATCGAACATGGGAATCACCAATTCGCCGGTCAGCGACTGCATCAAGTAATCGCGCAGACCGCCCTTGTAAAGCCAGTTTTGTGTTTCTTTACTTTTTTCATTGGCGAGGGTCACGCTGACGCCAGGCATCAACACGGCCTTGCTGCGCAACAAATGCACCAACTCGTTCATCGGCAGCGCCGAAGACTCAAAGTATTTGGCGTCAGGCCACACGCGCACTGAGGTGCCCAATTTGCGGTCCCCGGTGACCTGTGGGCGCAAAACCAAGGGTTCGATCACGTCGCCGGCAGAAAACACCAGGCGAGCCACTTGACCTTCGCGGTAAGAAGTGACTTCCATGCGCTTGGCCAATGCGTTGGTCACGCTCACACCCACGCCATGCAAACCGCCCGAAAAGCTGTAAGCCCCTCCTTGCCCCTTGTCGAACTTGCCACCCGCGTGCAAGCGGGTGAACACCAGTTCAATGACTGGTGCTTTTTCTTCCGGGTGCATGCCAAACGGAATGCCGCGACCGTCGTCATCGATGGTGGCCGAGCCGTCGGCGTGCAAAGTGACACTAATTTTTTTGCCATGTCCTGCCAGCGACTCGTCGGCAGCGTTGTCCAGCACTTCTTGAATGATGTGCAGGGGGTTATCGGTTCGGGTGTACATGCCCGGACGTTGTTTGACGGGTTCGAGTCCTTTGAGAACGCGAATTGAACCTTCGGAGTACTGGGGCGGTGGGGTGGGTTGCTTGGTAGCCATGGGCGGGCATTGTAGGTTTTAGTTAAAGTCGCCCTCTATGACCCATTCATCTACCAAAACCCTGCCCATGTGGCAGGTGCTAATTTGCGGCGCGGCCATTGTGACCCTCTCCATGGGGGTGCGACACGGCTTTGGCCTATGGCTGCAGCCCATCACACAGGCCCAAGACTGGACGCGTGAAAACTTTGCTTTCGCCATTGCCATTCAAAATTTGACTTGGGGCTTTGCGGGTATTTTTTCGGGAATGCTGGCCGACCGCTTTGGTGCCTTTCGCGTCATCGTGGTGTGTTCGCTGCTGTATGCGCTGGGTTTGGTGGGTATGGCTTACTCCGACACACCCGCTTTGTTTACTGCCTCGGCCGGGGTGATGATCGGCATCGCCCAAGCCGGCACCACCTACGCGGTGATTTACGGCGTGATTGGCCGCAACGTGAGCGCTGAAAAACGCTCATGGGCCATGGGGGTTGCGGCAGCGGCTGGCTCGTTTGGCCAGTTTTTGATGGTGCCCACTGAAGGCCTTTTGATCCAGGCATTTGGCTGGCAGCAGGCCTTGGTGATGTTGAGTCTGGCCGCCATCATGGTCATTCCGCTGGCGTTTGGTCTGCGCGAACCGGGATTTGCTGGGGGGGCAAGCCCAAAACGTGATCAGACCATTCTTCACGCCTTGCGTGAAGCATTTACATACCCCAGTTTTCAACTGCTGATGGCGGGTTATTTCGTATGTGGCTTCCAGGTGGTCTTCATTGGTGTTCACATGCCCAGCTACCTCAAAGACAAGGGCCTGTCGCCAGAAGTTGCCAGCATGGCACTGGCATTGATTGGCTTGTTCAACGTGTTTGGCACGTACATCGCTGGATCTTTAGGACAGCGGTTAGCCAAACGCAAAATTTTGTCGTTCATCTACCTGTCACGTGCCATTGCCATCAGCTTGTTCTTGCTGGCCCCCTGACGCCCATGAGCGTGTACATCTTTGCAGCGGCCATGGGCTTGTTGTGGCTCTCGACCGTACCCCCGACCAATGCCGTGGTGGCACAAATTTTTGGCGTGGCACATTTGTCTATGTTGAGTGGTTTTGTATTTTTCAGCCACCAAATCGGCAGTTTCATGGGGGTTTGGCTGGGCGGTTACTTGTACGACAAGACCGGCAGCTACGACATCGTTTGGTACATCTCGATTGCGCTCGGCGTGTTCGCGGCCGTGATCAATTTGCCTGTGCGTGAAAACGCCATCACACGCGGACACAAGGTGGCGGCTGCATGATGAAGCCTTGGTTGCGTCAACTTTTGGTCGCGGCAGCATGTGGCGTTGTGCTGCTGGCTGTTTTATCCCTGTACTTACGCCCAAGTTTTTTGATGGACATGGCCAACCAAGTGTGGGGCTGTTTTTGACATGACGCAACCTCAATACACACATGGCACTGAGCCACCTTCCACCTGGGTCAAGCGCTGGGCGCACTTGATCCCAAAGAACGCCACCATCCTCGACGTAGCCTGTGGCCGGGGCCGACACATGCGTTATTTGGTCGAGTTGGGACACGCGGTGGTGGGGGTTGACCGTGACGCACAAGCCATAGCTGGGGCCTCAGGCCTTGGAGAAGCCATCGAAGCAGACATTGAAAACGAGGCATGGCCTTTGCCCAACCGCCAGTTTGGCGCTGTCGTGGTGACCAACTATCTCTGGCGACCTGTGTGGCCCCACATCTTGAGCAGCTTGGCACCTGGCGGTGTGCTGATTTATGAAACCTTTGCAGCAGGCAACGAAACCGTCGGTAAACCGTCTCGGCCAGACTTTTTGCTACAACCCGGGGAACTGCTATCGCGCTGCGCCGGCTTGCACATCGTGGCCTATGAAAGCGGCTTTTTAAACAATCCAGAACGCTTTGTGCAACACATCGTGGCTGTGCGAACCTCAAAGACGCAACAACCTGGGCAGCGCTTTGAGTTGAACCCAGGTCTGCACTCGTTAGAATGAATGTTTTATCTTGACCGAACCTGCGGACATGACACCCATCACCGGCAGCATCGTGGCTTTGACCACCCCCATGTTAGAGGACGGCAGCGTGGATTACCCCACCCTGCGCAAGCTGATTGACTGGCACATTGCAGAAGGCACCGACTGCATTGGCGTGGTCGGCACCACCGGCGAATCGCCAACGGTCAATGTCGAGGAACACTTCGAAATCATCCGTGTTTCCGTTGAACAAGCAGCCAAACACACCGAGCGTCATGTGCCCATCATGGCCGGCTGCGGTGCCAACTCCACGTCCGAAGCCATCGAATTAGCCAAGTTTGCAAAGGCTGTTGGCGCCGATTGCCAATTGCAAGTGGTGCCGTACTACAACAAGCCGACCCAAGAAGGTCAATACCTGCACTTCAAAGCCATTGCAGAGGCGGTAGACCTGTCTGTGGTGCTCTACAACGTGCCAGGTCGCAGCGTGGCCGATATGGCCCATGACACGGTGCTGAGGTTGACCCAAGTACCCGGCATCGTCGGCATCAAAGAAGCCACGGGCAATATTGAACGCGCCCAATGGTTGATTCGTGACGTGCCCAAAGGTTTTTCCGTCTATTCTGGTGACGACCCGACAGCAGTGGCCTTGATGTTGTGTGGCGGGCAAGGCAACATCAGCGTTACCGCGAACGTGGCCCCACGCTGGATGCACGAGTTGTGTATGGCAGCCATTTCTGGTGATGTGAAACGCGCCATGGAAATTCAATTCAAGCTGATGCCTGTGCACAAACATTTGTTTGTCGAAGCTAACCCGATCCCCGTCAAATGGGCCATGCAGCGCATGGGACTGAGTGGTCCCACCTTGCGCTTGCCAATGACGGCGCTAACAACAGCCAACGAACCTGTGGTTGAAGGCGCTTTGCGCGCTGCCGGTTTGATCTGACCATGACTAAGGCCATCTCTGTGACGTATTCCCCCACTTTCATTCGCACCTGCGTAGCATGTGTTGTCGCCCTCCTGTTGAGCGCTTGCAGCTCCGTGATGGACAACGACAAAGTCAACTACAAGACAGATGGCGTCGCCAAAATCGTACCTCTGGACATACCTCCTGACTTGACCCAATTGACGCGTGATACCCGTTACGCTGTTCCTGGTGGCATGGTTTCAGCCAGTGGCATGGCCACCAACCGCCTCAACCAGCCATCCATCGCGACTACAGCAGTCAAACAAGTCAACGATGTGCGGATTGAACGAGACGGGAAACAACGCTGGCTGGTGGTCAACCGTTCAGCCGAAGAAATTTGGCCGATCGTGCAAGGTTTCTGGAAAGAAAACGGCTTCGAATACGTCATTGAACAACAGCAACTGGGCTTGCTCGAAACCGAGTGGGCTGAGAATCGCGCCAAAATTCCGCAAGACTTTATTCGCCGCACAATAGGCAAGGTCTTGGATAGCCTGTATTCATCGGGTGAGCGAGACAAGTTCCGCACCCGCCTTGAGCGCAACAGCAACGGCGGCGTGGATATTTTCATCACACACCGCGGCATGCGAGAAGAATTTGCCGATCAAATCAAAAGCACTACCATTTGGCAGCCTCGTCCCAGCGACAGCGAGTTGGAAGCCGAGTTCTTGACCCGATTGATGGTCAAACTGGGAATTTCCGACACCCAAGCTAAAAGTTCAGTTGCTTCTCAGCCCTTACTCACATCGGGTATGACAGCGATCAGCAATACAGAGATTAACAAACTCTCGATCGCCGATTCATTTGATGTTGCTTGGAGACGGGTTGGGGTTGCTCTAGACCGCACAGGATTTACCGTGGAGGATCGGGACCGCGCCCAAGGGCTTTACTTTGTCAGATATGTCGACTCAGGCGCCAAGGAAGAAAAGGGCTTTTTCAGCAATTTATTCAGCAGCGCAAAACCAGATGCAGGCCCCATCAAATACCGAATATTGGTGCGTACCTCTGGTGGCAAGTCTGAAGTCACCGTTCAAAATGCGACGGGTCAGCAAGAAAATTCACAGATCAGCCAACGCATTCTGAAATTACTGGCTGACGATCTGCGTTAACCCAGGTCATGCTGCGGTTCAAAAGCCTAGGCAGTGGCAGTTCTGGCAATGCCACCTTGGTTGAGGCGACTGAGGGCATTCACACCACCCGACTGCTGATCGATTGCGGTTTGCGCCTGCGTGATTTAGATGCTCGCTTGATTCAAGCAGGCACCTCGGCGCAAGAGATCGATGCCATCTTCATCACCCATGAGCATGCGGACCACATAGGTTGCGCGCACAGCCTACTCAAACGCAACCCAATCCCTATATGGATGAGTCAGGGTACTTGGATAGCGATTCAAAAACCCAAATGGGATGCATTTGCACCTTGGTATCGCAGGGCTCGGGACAGCGAAACAATCAACATCAACAGCTTGCAATTGATGCCTTTCACAGTGCCCCACGATGCACGAGAGCCCTTGCAACTGCAATGCAGCAACGGTGACCGTCGACTGGGTGTGGTGACAGACATCGGCCATGTGACACAACATGTCGTTCAGGCGCTTCAAGCGTGTCATGCCGTCATGATCGAAACCAACCATGATCCAGACTTGCTAGCGAACTCTCTTTACCCGGAGTTTTTAAAGCAACGAATTAGTGGGGATTGGGGACATTTGTGCAACACCGACTCAGCCGACTTACTGCAACGCATTGCCCACAAGCAACTGGGCCATGTGGTGGCCGCTCACTTGAGCGAACGCAACAACTCTCCTGATCTGGCACGCCAATGTTTAAGCAGCGCTTTGGGTTGTGGGGTCCAAGATATTCATGTGGCAAGCCAAGACCAAGGGACATCTTGGTTCAGCGTTTGAACCCGAACGAATTCGCTTGGTTGCACATGAAAAAGGCCACCCGAGGGTGGCCTTT
>CAIMWY010000060.1 GCA_903845315.1 uncultured Burkholderiales bacterium | reverse complement strand
TTTTGGGACTTCGATTGCAAGTTTGGCGCCACCCAAGAAACCGCAGAGGTGGTGCACCTCAACGACATCACCGTGCGCATGGACGAAGTAGCCCTTGCTCAAGGCACGCAGTGCTATGTGGAAATTTTGGCCAAACACGGCATGCGCAAGCCACGTGCTGTGAGTGATGCAGTGGAGCCCCACACGCATCACGAAGAAGACAACGACTGACGCTTGGTTGGCAGGCCTTGGGCATTGGCACGCGGCCCTGCTGTGAAGCTTGGACCGTGCGCAGCAGGTCAGCTGTTGCGCTCAGGTATCCGAAGGCCCCGCCTGCTTGGCAGCGGCTGCCCTGAGCTTGTCTTTCTTGCTTGGGCGTTTGCCTTTGATGCCCCCATTGCCATCGATCAACACAGGCACGGGCACAGGCGCATCGGTGGGCTCAAAACCTTCGATTTGTTCGAGCGGCAGTTGAATGCGCTCACGTTTTTGAATCAGCTGCCAATGCGCCAACAATGACGCGGTGACAAAGCTCACGGCCACCCCGCTGGCCCCGGCACGGCCGGTGCGGCCAATACGGTGGGTGTAGTCGGTGGCCGAGCGCGGCAAGTCGTAATTCACCACCACAGGCAGGTTGGCAATGTCGATGCCGCGTGATGCGAGGTCGGTGGTGACCAGCACCTCCCAGCGCTCTTCTTTGAACTCAGCCAACACCTCTTGGCGAGCACCTTGGCTCATCTCGCCATGCAGCGCACTGGCAAACACACCCGCTTGGTACAGCTTGTTGGCCACATGCTCACAGGCATAGCGCGTGGCCACGAACACCAGCACGCGTGTCCAGCTGTGCTGTTTGATGAGATGACGCAGCAAAGGCGTGCGTTTTTTGTCGTCCACCGCGATGGCACGTTGCGCAATGTCGGGCGCATGCCCTTCGGTGTTGGCGATGGAGATGCGCGCAGGCTGGTGCAACAACGCCTCCGCCAAACTTTGCACCTCGGGCGCAAAAGTGGCCGAAAACAACAGGTTTTGTCGCTGGGAGGGCAGCAAGGCCAACACGCGCTGGAGTTCTTCAGCAAAGCCCAGATCGAGCAAGCGGTCGGCTTCGTCGAGCACCAGGTGCTGCACTTGGCCCAAATGCAGCGCGTTGTGGCCCACCAGGTCGAGCAAGCGTCCAGGGGTGGCCACCACCACATCGGCGCCGCTGCGCAGACTCATCATTTGGGGGTTGATCGACACCCCTCCAAACACCGTGCCCACTTTGATGGACTGAGTGAGGGGTCGCGCCACATCGCGCAGCACCTCACTGACTTGCGTGGCCAGCTCGCGTGTGGGCACCAGCACCAGCACTTGGGTGATGCGTTTTTTGGGGGCCTCATCACGCGACCCTGCGGTGGTCATGAGCAGTTGCAACACGGGCAACACATAAGCCAATGTCTTGCCGGAACCGGTTTGGGCTTGGGCCAACACATCGCGGCCTTGCAGCACCATTGGAATGGCTTCGGCTTGGATGGGGGTGGGCAGGTCAAATCCCAATGCGGCTGCCGCTTGGCACAACGCAGCGTTCAGACCGAGTGGTTCAAAGTTCACTGGCTGCGATCAATGGCGGAAGTGGCGCACGCCACTGAACACCATGGCCACACCCCGCTCGTTGGCGGCATCAATCACCTCTGGGTCACGCATGGAGCCGCCGGGCTGGATGATGCTGGTCGCCCCTGCATCCACCACCACGTCGAGGCCATCTCGGAACGGGAAGAACGCGTCGCTTGCCACCGCCGTGCCCTTGAGCGACAAGCCGGCATGCTCGGCCTTGATGCTGGCAATACGGGCTGAATCGAGGCGGCTCATCTGGCCTGCACCCACGCCCATGGTCATGCCATTGGCGCAAAACACGATGGCGTTGCTCTTGACATATTTACCCACCTTCCACGCAAACAACAAGTCTTGCAACTGTTGTTCGGTCGGCTGAACTTTAGTCACCACCTTCAAGTCAATCAAGGCCAGTTCGTGGTTGTCGGCGCTTTGGATCAGCAAGCCAGAACCCACGCGTTTGATGTCTTGGGTGTTGCGGCCCGCATCGTTGCCTGTCAAGGCGATTTCCAACACCCGCACATTGGCCTTGGCTTTGAAAATTTCCAGGGCTTCGGCGCTGTAGCCGGGGGCCATGAGCACCTCGACAAACTGTTTGCTCACCGCTTCTGCCGCCGCTTTGTCCACCGGGCGGTTGAAGGCAATGATGCCGCCAAAGGCAGAGGTGGGGTCGGTTTGGAAAGCCTTGCTGTAGGCCTCCAGCGCATCTTTGCCCACAGCCACACCGCAGGGGTTGGCGTGTTTGACGATGACGCATGCTGCGAACTGAGAAGGGTCGCCGTTAGCGCCCGTGTCGAAGCTCTTCACACATTCCCACGCCGCATCGGCATCGGCAATGTTGTTGTAACTCAGCTCTTTGCCTTGCAGTTGTTTGGCCGTGACCAAGGAGCCCGCAGCAGGGTGCAAGTCACGGTAGAAGGCTGCGGTTTGGTGTGGGTTCTCGCCGTAGCGCAGGTCTTGCAGCTTGACGAACTGGCTGTTGCTCTGTGCGGGGTACGCGTTGCGCTCAGGGACGCTGGCCCCTTGTTGGAACTTGATGCTGGAGAGGTAGTTGCTGATGGCACCGTCGTAGTTGCTGATGCGATTGAACGCCGCCACCGACAAGGCAAAGCGGGTAGCGTCTGACAACTTCTTCGAAGTTTTCAGCTCGGCCAACACTGCCGGGTATTGCGATGCGTCGGTCAACACGGCCACGTCTTTCCAGTTTTTGGCAGCACTGCGCACCATGGCAGGCCCGCCGATGTCGATGTTTTCAATCGCATCGTCTAGCGTGCAACCGGGTTGGGCCACGGTGGCTTCAAACGGGTACAGATTGACCACCAACAAGTCGATGGTGTCGATGTGGTGTGCCTTCAAGGCGGCCATGTGCTCTGGCGTATCGCGGCGCGCCAGCAACCCACCGTGCACTTTGGGATGCAGGGTTTTGACACGACCATCGAGCATTTCGGGGAAACCAGTGACCTCAGCCACTTCGGTCACGGGCAAGCCTTGTTCGGCCAACAACTTGGCTGTGCCACCGGTAGAGATCAGGCCAATACCCAAATCGTGCAGAGCACGCGCGAGTTCAACGATGCCGGTTTTGTCAGAGACAGAAATGAGTGCTTGCATGAGAAGGCTTATTTGAGAAGTTTGTGATCGAGAAGTTTTTTGCGCAGGGTGTTGCGGTTCAGGCCCAACCACTCGGCGGCACGCGATTGGTTGTGCTCGGCGTGGTGCATCACCACTTCGAGTAAGGGTTTTTCCATGACACGCACCATCATGTCGTGCAGGTTGTCGGGCTCGGTGCCGCGCAGGTCGGCGAAGTAGGTCTCGAGGCTGGCACGGACCACCTCTTCAATGTGTTTTTTGCTCATGCAATGCTTTCTAACAAGGGGGCAGCGTGGGTCATCGCTGCTGGCAAGCGCTCATGGCGCTGGGCCACGTCATCTAAAAAAGTAGCCACAGCGCGTTGTTGGGACGCGCTGTCTTCCAAGTTGTTCATGTGGTCGCGAAACGCCTCGCCACCCGGCAAGCTGCGCAGGTACCACGCGATGTGTTTGCGGGCGGTGCGCACACCGGTGTATTCGCCATACAAGGCGTAGTGCTCGTCCAAATGCGCCAGCAAGAGGCGCCGCACCTCGGCCACCAAGGGCGGCGCCAAGTGTTCGCCGGTTGCCAAGTAATGCGCAATTTCACGAAAGATCCAAGGACGCCCTTGGGCCGCGCGGCCCACCATCAAAGCGTCAGCGCCAGTGAGTTTCAACACCTCTTGTGCCTTCTCGGGCGAGTCAATGTCGCCATTGGCCACCACCGGAATCTGCACCGCTTGTTTGACCGCCGCAATGGTGTCGTACTCGGCAAAGCCTTTGTAGCCCTGCTCTCGGGTGCGGCCATGCACGGTGAGCATCTGCACGCCCGCGCCCTCGGCCGCACGTGCCAGGTTGACAGCATTCTTGTGCTGTTGGCACCAACCGGTGCGCATCTTCAAAGTCACGGGCACGCCGTGGGGAAGTGCCGCAGCCACCACGGCTTCAACGATCGAGAGCGCCAGCGGCTCGTCTTGCATCAAGGCCGAGCCCGCCCATTTATTGCACACCTTTTTGGCCGGACAGCCCATGTTGATGTCGATGATTTGCGCACCACGCTCGATGTTGTAGGTGGCAGCTTCGGCCATCATGGCCGCGTCTGTGCCTGCAATTTGCACCGCAATCGGACCGCTCTCACCCGTGTGGTCAGCGCGGCGTGAGGTTTTGAGTGTCTTCCACAGGTCTTTGCGAGATGTGACCATCTCGCTCACCGCATACCCCGCCCCCAATTGCTTGCACAGCATGCGAAAGGGCCGATCGGTGACGCCCGCCATCGGCGCGACAAACAGATTGTTTGCCAGGTGGTAAGGACCGATGTGCATGGAGAACGTGGGGGAAGAAGTAGAGGAATTGCCGAAAAAGGAGGCATGATTGTACCTGCCCAAAATTTCAGCAACTGAAAGTTTCGTGTCAATTTGGCTCAGGGTTTATGCGGCTTGCGAGACGTCTATACACTTGCATGATGGAAGTTTGGATGCACGCCGTATTGGCCGCCCTGGCCCTGCCCGAATTCGGTTTGAGTACCGTGTTTGTGGTCTGTTTGATCTCGGCCACCTTGTTGCCCATGGGCTCAGAGCCTGTGGTGTTTGGTTTGGTCAAACTCAACCCCGATCTGTTTTGGCCCGCCGTGCTGGTGGCCACCGCAGGCAATACCTTGGGGGGCTGCATCAGCTGGTGGATGGGACATGGTGCGCACCAGGTGCGCGACAAGCTCAAACCCAACCACAGCAACAACGATGCACGGGCCTTGCGTTGGCTAGAACAACTGGGACCCAAAGCCTGTTTGCTGAGTTGGCTGCCCGGTGTGGGCGACCCGCTTTGCGCCGTGGCCGGCTGGTTGCGCCTGCCGCTGTGGCCCTGCGCGTTCTACATGGCAATCGGCAAGTTCCTGCGCTATCTGGTGATGACGGCCGGCCTGCTCTGGGTCTTTCCGGGGGCGTGGACGCCTTGACGCGCGGCGAGCGGCGGCGCCCTCGGCGTGATGGGTTTCACGCAGCAGCCCGACGGAT
>CAIMWY010000059.1 GCA_903845315.1 uncultured Burkholderiales bacterium | reverse complement strand
TGATGGTTCGTGAGCTCGGCTCGTTACTTGTTGTTGGCATGACCTATTGCTGCAATGTTTGTAATACATTGCGTTGTATGCGGGGCATTCATTCGGAAGGCAAGGCTATAATTCCAATTGACATTTTATTTTTAAAAGATAAAATAATATCTTTTATTAGATAAAAACATATTTAAAAGTTAATATGATATCTTTTATGTCTCCCGAAGGTGCAGCCCTTGAAGTGGCCCGGCGCGTCAAAAAGCGTCGATTGATCGACAACTATTCGAGAAAAACATTGGCCGATAGGTCTGGCGTGTCTGAGCCATCCATCAAGCGCTTTGAGACAACGGGTGAAATCGCGTTTCTCTCGCTGCTCAAACTCGCCTTCACCTTGGACTGCATGCAAGAGTTTGACGGCGTCTTTATGGCCAAAGAAATCGTCTCCATTCAAGACGTCACAAAAAAGCAAAGAGCCAGGGGGCGCGGATGATTGCAAAAGCCAAGCACACCCAAAAGCTCATGGTCTTTATGTCTGGTGCGAGCGTTGGGGTTTTGGCGCAAGATGAACGCGGCCAGATATGGTTTGAATATGACGCCAGCTGGGTCAAATCGGGTGCGCCCCTCTCCCCCATGCCCAGTTTTGCGCTGAGGCTTGGCGCATTCAAAGCGGCAAACAACACGTTTGATGGCTTGCACGGTGTGTTCAATGACGCCCTGCCAGATGGGTGGGGCATGTTGCTGATGGACCGCGCGATGAAAAAAACGCTCGGATGGGACCCGCACGAAATTACGCCGCTTGACCGCTTGGCCTACATGGGACAACGTGCCATGGGCGCGTTGGCGTTCAAGCCCGTGTTGAGTGGCGAACAAAAAATCAATTCGCCGTCCATAGAAAGTCTGGCAGAAGACGCGCTGCTTGTGCAAGAGGGCGCGACTGACGATGTCCTTCATGCCTTGTCTATTTACGGCGGCTCTCCAGGCGGGGCGCGACCCAAGGTCACGCTAGCGATCAACTGCCAAGACAGTGACCATGTGATGTCTGGTTTTGAGCAAATTCCCGACACATTTGACCATTGGATGGTCAAGTTCAAAAGCCATACAACCGACCCAAACTGCATGGGTCAAATAGAGCTTGCCTACGCAAAGATGGCCCAGCTTGCCAAAGTCGACATGCCGCCTTCGCGACTGATTCAAGCCAATGTACGTGGCGTTCAAGAAGCGTTTTTCGCAGTCAAGCGGTTTGATCGAGTAAAAAATAAAAAGCTTCATCTGCTCTCGTTGGGCGGCATGCTGGAGGCTTCTCACCGAGTGCCCTGCCTAGACTACGCCCAACTCTTAAAAGCCGTTCACTTCGCAACACGGAACGTGAAAGATGTCGAGCGCGCATTCAGACTGATGGTTTTCAACGTCTTGGCCCACAACAAAGACGATCATGTGAAGAATTTCGCATTCATCCAAGATGGAAAACATTGGCGCTTGAGCCCCGCGTTTGACCTCACGTTCAGTCGCGGCATGAACAACCAACACACAACAGCCATCGCCGGCCAGGGCAACCCAAGCCTAGCGGCCATCGAGCAAATCGCGCTCGGTGCTTCTGTCAAGGGTTGGCAGTCCGTCGTTCAAGAAGTCTTTTCTGCCGTCTCGCAATGGACGCGCATCGCCCAAGAAGAAGGCGTTGAAAAAAACATATTGAATCAATATTGCGCAGCCATCGAAACGGGTCTTTGCTATGCCGAAATCGCCATGATCACCAAGAAACGTGGCGCATTGTGAAAACCTGTCGACTCCCGTCGTCAATGCCTGGATGCAGCAGAAGATACCCAACACAAGTCAACGGTCAGCTGACGATCCACTGCAAAGATACACAATAAAATTTGTGTATCTTTTTCGAGGAGCGATCAATGCGAGTCTCAAAATGGGGTAACTCACTTGCCGTACGTTTACCGGCAGTGTTGGTGCAGGCGCTTGACTTGAAGGAGGGGAGGGGATTGATCTTCACCTCGTGGGTGAGCGGTCCTTTGAGGTCAGCAAAAAGCCAGACGTCAAAACATTGCTTGCCCGGTTGCACCAATTCCGTGGGCGTTTACCTGCGGACTTTAAATTTGACCGCTTGCAAGCCAATGAGCGCAGCGATACGCAGTGAATAAACCATTTATCGACGGCAATGTCGTTTTATATCTTTTATCGGACGATTCAAGGAAAGCCGACAAAGCCAAAGCACTTTTGCAGGCTGGTGGTTTTGTCAGCGTTCAAGTGCTCAACGAAGTTGCGTCTGTTTGCCTGCGCAAACTCAAAATGCCTTGGCCTGAAATAAATGCTTTGTTACAAGCAGTAAAGGCCAGTTGTGATGTGTTGCCACTCACACTCACCTCCCATGAAAAAGCCATTGAAATTGCCAAACGGTTTCAGCTCTAAAATAATCATGGCAAAGCCATGATGGAGCGCGTGCGCAAGCAATTCAACCAAGCCTTGGCGTGGTTTGCGGGGCGAGAGCGCCGCTTTGGCGCCGTGTCGGCCGCCTGAGTTTGCCCAACTACAATCATCAAATTCAAAATTCACCTAAACGCTCAGCCCCGCATATAAACAGTAGGGCTTGGTTGTTCAAGAAAGTATTTTTCATGCGTCTTGTCACTCCCCGTTCTTTGCGTCGAGTTACGTCTCTGTTGTTGTCTGGTTTCTTGTGCTTAGGGGTGGTCGCGCAAGCTCAAATTCCGCAAGGCATACAAATACCCGGTGCAGGGGCTGCAGGTGGTCTGGGAGGTGGGCTAGGAGGTGGGCTAGGAGGTGGGCTAGGCGCGATGGGCATCGGCTCTTCAAGCGCCATTCGTTCCTCAGACCCCTTGCCATTCAATCAAACCAACGCTGTGCCCGGCTTTTTCCAGCCCATGGAGCCCTTAAAGCCCAACGACTTTCAGAAGTTTGTGTTGGAAACCGCAGGCTACAAGCTGCCTTTGTATGGCCAAGCCTTTTTTGAAAACCTGCAGTTTGTGCAACGCAACCAGCTGCAAAACCAGCCCGGCCCATCGCCCTTCGCGCCCACTGAGAGCTCGCCTGTCAGTGCCGATTACCCCTTAGGCCCTGGTGACCAAGTGCTCATACGTGGTTGGGGCTCGCTCGACATTGATGTGCGTGCCGTCATCGACCGCAACGGCATGGTGTTAATTCCCCGTGTGGGCGCTGTCTCCTTGGCGGGCGTCAAGTTTGCGCAAGCCGAAGGTGTGTTGCGCGCAGCGGTAGCCAAAAATTTCAAAGACTTCCAGCTCAGCGTCACCATGGGGCAGTTGCGCAACATCACGGTGTACGTGGTGGGCCAGGCGCGTCGTCCTGGCAGCTATGCGCTCAGCAGCGTGTCCACCCTGGCCACGGCCTTGTTCGCAACTGGTGGTCCCAACGCCACGGGTTCGTTGCGTCGTGTGCAGCTCAAACGCGTGGGTCAAGTGGTGACAGAGTTTGACTTGTATGACTTCTTGGCCCAAGGCAACAGCGTGGGCGACGTCAAGCTGATCGACGGCGATGTCATCGTCATTCCGCAGGCCGTGGGTTATGTGGCCTTGGTGGGCAAGGTCAACAACCCTGCGGTGTATGAGCTCAAATCGTCAGGCGAAACACTCGAGCAACTCTTGGCCGTGGCTGGTGGCTTGCCCGTGGTGGCCGACCCGCGTCGGTTGACACTTGAGCGCCTGAGCCCAAATGACAGCCAGCCTCGCCGCGTGCAAGACTTGGCATTGAACGCCCAGGGCTTTAAGACCCCCTTGAGCAATGGCGACTTGATCACCGCGCACGCCATCTCCCCAGAACTGGGCAACGCCGTGACCCTGCGCGGCAACGTCACCCAACCCATGCGCTTGGCGTGGCGCGAAGGCATGCGTATCAGGGACTTGATTCCTAACCGCGAAGCCCTCATCAGCCGCGAATCTGTGCGTCGCCAAAACGAGGTGTTGTTTGACGCCAACCAACGTGAACGCGCATTGCGTGAACGAGAAATCATGCCGGAAGACCTGTTGGACGACCCCGTTTTGGACATGCGAATTGACCAAAAAGGTTTGCGCGAAGCGCGACTCAAGGGCATTGGCGCTGAGGGGGAAAAAGCAGCGATTGACCCTGCCACAGGCTTGCCCAGCCAGAAGTTGAACGTGCAAGAAAACAGTGGCCGCACAGCCACCGCAGACAAAGAGTCTCGCACTATCGAGGCTTACCGCGAGTCGCGCCAAGCGCGCATGTTCTCTAACCAATTACCCGTTAAGGTCAACGAACGCAACACCCTGCCCTCGGTGGCAGAGTCCATCGGCAATTCATACGACGAAATCAATTGGGACTACGCCGTGGTTGAGCGCATCAGCCGCAAAGACCTAGGCGTCAGCCT
>CAIMWY010000058.1 GCA_903845315.1 uncultured Burkholderiales bacterium | reverse complement strand
TGACCGGTCAGAACCGGGCCAAGTTCTCCCGCGTCAACCCGGGCTTGAGCACCTCGGTGTTCGATGCCCAGGAAAAATCCTGGGCGGGTGATGCCACCTTTGCGATGGTGCAAACCCTCTCGCGACCTATGAACCTTGCGCAGATGCCCACGCTTGATTTGCTGGTCATTGATGAGGCGCACCACGCGTCCTCGCCCAGCTACCGGGTGGTCATTGACCAGGTGTTGGCCAAGAATCCCAAGGCTGCCATCTGCGGCCTGACCGCTACGCCTAACCGGGGTGACGGCAAGGGCCTGCGCGAGGTGTTCTCCAACGTGGCCGACCAGATCAGTCTGGGCGAGATGATCGCAAGCGGCCATCTGGTCTCACCGCGAACTTTTGTGATTGATGTCGGTGCGCAGGAGGCACTGCAAAACGTGCGCCGCACAGCGATCGACTTCGACATGGAGCAGGTGGCCACGATTCTCAACAAATCGCTGATCACTGACGCCGTGATTGCGCACTGGAAGCAAAAAGCGGCAGACCGCAAGACCATCGTTTTTTGTTCCACCGTAGCCCACGCGCAAAGTGTCTGCGAGGCATTTGTGGATTCCGGTGTGTCGTCCGTGCTGATCCATGGCGAGCTGTCGCAGGTTGAACGCCAAACAAGGCTGCAAGCATTTGAGACCGGCAGCGCCCAGGTGGTGGTCAATGTGGCGGTGCTCACCGAGGGCTACGACTACACACCCACGTCTTGTGTGGTGGTGCTTCGCCCGAGTTCCTACAAGTCGACCTTCATTCAGATGGTTGGTCGTGGTCTTCGCACAGTGGATCCGCAGGAGTTTCCGGGTGTCATCAAGTCCGATTGCGTGGTGCTGGATTTCGGCACAGCCAGTCTGATGCACGGTGCGCTGGAGCAAGAGGTCAACCTCGATGGCCACACGCATGAGGGAGAAGCACCCACCAAAGAGTGTCCGGAGTGCGACGCCACCGTGCCGCTGTCTTGCATGGAGTGCCCGTTGTGCGGCCATGTATGGGAGCGCCAGCCAGAGAACATCGGCGCACTGTCTGATTTCATCATGAGTGAAATCGATCTGCTCAAACGCTCGAATTTCCGGTGGTGCGATCTGTTTGGTTGTGACGACGCCTTGATGGCCACGGGCTTTACGGCCTGGGGCGGCGTGTTTTTCCTGAACGGGCGCTGGCATGCCATCGGTGGAGCCAAGTCGCTGCGTCCAACCTTGTTGGCTGTGGGCGAGCGCACCGTGTGCATGGCGCGCGCGGACGACTGGCTCAACGACCACGAGTCGGCCGACTCGGCGCACAAAACCCGGCGCTGGCTCAACGAGCCGCCCACGGTCAAGCAACTGGTCTACCTGCCAGAGGCGATGCGGACAGATTTCGGTATGACGCGCTACCAGGCCTCCGCTTTGTTGTCGTTTCAGTTCAACCGCAAAGAGATTCAGCGCCTGGTCACCACTGCCAATGACGCGCATCACGGCAGCTACCCCCATGTTTTGGAGGCGGCTTGAAGTGCGCGGTCTGTGCCCGCCAGGCTAAAGGCTACGGCTGGTTTAACCCCAGCCTCAAACGAAGCGACCCCGGTCGCTACTCAGACCAATGGGTGTTTTGCTCGCGCCGCTGCCAAAACGCCTTCTCAACACTCATGAATAAGACGGAGGGACAAATGATTGATCCAAGTGAAATGGAAACCACCGCCATGAGCGCATGCCTGCAGCCACTGGGCGAGTTCGTGAGCGGCATCGGCATGGACCGCCCGCTGGCCAGTTACAGCCGCATGGAGGTACTGACACTG
>CAIMWY010000057.1 GCA_903845315.1 uncultured Burkholderiales bacterium | reverse complement strand
TGCCCGCCAAGCCCGACAAGGCCCCGCCAAACGCCACCGCCGCATAACGCACACGCGTGACATGCAGCCCCAAAGAACGCGCCACCACTGGCGACTCGCCCACGGCTTTCAAGGTCAGCCCAGCGCGGGTATGGCTCAGAAACCACATCACCACCAAAAGCAACGCCAGCGCGGCATAGCCCAGCAGGTCGAGCGAGAAAAACGAAGCCCCCAACAAAGGCAGGTCTTGCAAATAAGGAATGGGCGCGGGTGCAAAACTGGTGGGGGCGCTGAAGCCCACATAGGGGCGACCCAACACGGCTGTGATGCCCGAGCCCAAGATGGTGAGCGACAAACCCACCGCCACCTGATTGGCCTGCAAGGTGATGGTGACAAAACCAAACACCAGCGACGCCAACACGCCCACCGCCATGCCCACCAACACCGCCAGCGGCAACGAACCGCCGTTGGCCACCGTCATGAAGCTGGCCAAGGCGCCCAGCAACATCATGCCTTCCAGCCCCAGGTTCAGCACGCCGGCACGCTCAGCGATCAACTCGCCCAGGGCAGCCAGCAGCAAGGGAATGGCCGCACCCAAGGCGCTGGCCAGCAAGGGGGTGAGAGACTCCATCACGCGATGCCCCCCACGGCTTTGGGATTGGTGTCAAGCGACACCACGCGGTACTTCACCAACACATCGCAAGCCAACAAGAACAGCAGCAGCAAGCCTTGAAACACCTCGCTCACCGCTTTGGGCAACTGCATGGTCACCTGCACCGCTTCGCCGCCCAAATACAGCAAGGCCATGAGCAGCGAAGCCAACACAATCCCGAGCGCGTGCAAACGCCCCAAGGTCGCCACGATGATGGCCGTGAAGCCATAGCCGGGCGTCCAGCGGTCGTTGAGTTGCCCCAGCGGTCCGGCCACATCCGACACACCGGCCAAGCCTGCGGCCGCACCGCCAATCAGCAAGGTGATCCAGATGATCCAGCGGTCCCGGTAGCCCGCATAGCGCGCCGCCGCAGGTGCCTCACCCGTCACCAGATGCTGAAAGCCTGCGTAAGAGCTTTCCATGAAGAACCACGCCACAGGAATGGCCACCAAGGTGATGAACACCGAGCTGTTGATGCGCGTGCCCTCCCACAGTTCCCAGCCATAAGAAGCCAGCGGCGCAAACAAGGCTGCGTCTGAGAACGAGACGGTGATGGGAAAGTTGTTGGCCATGGGGTCACGCCAAGGCCCATAGACCAAAAACTTGACCACCAAGTCGGCCACATAAGTGAGCATCAAGCTCACCAGAATTTCGTTGGTATGAAACTGGGCCCGGCACAGCGCAGTCAACGACGCCCACAGCGCGCCGCCCAGCGCAGCGGCCACCACCATCAAGGGCAGCACCCAAGGTGCATCGACCTCATGGAAATAAATCGCCAAGCCGCTGGCAAAAATGCCGCCCACATACATCTGCCCTTCGGCACCGATGTTCCAAATGTTGGCGCGGTAACCCAAAGCCAAACCCAGCGCAATCAGGCACAAGGGCGAAGCCTTGAGCAACAGTTCGCTGATGCCATTGGCATCGCGCAGGGGATCGATGAAAAAAGCCTGATAAGCCATCCAGGGGTTCTTACCCAAAACAGCAAACATCGCAAACCCAGCCAGCAAGGTCAAACCTATCGCGATGATTGGCGCCCACACCCGCATCGATTGCAAGGGCTCCGGCCGAGGAACGAGCTTGAGCCTCATGGCGGGTCCATGGAAGGGTTCGCCACAGCGATAGAGGATTGACTAGGGTGTTTCATCACAACAATTTATGTTGGATGTACAACGCAAGTTGCATACCAAGACCGATCAAACCTGAGTACTCGAAGAGCGCCAAAGAAATAGCCCCGTAAAGAGGCGTCCCGCACCAGCCTGAAGCAGACCCAGTCGCAATATTCACCGGTGCAGTGCAAGACGCGCACAGTTTTGCAAGTACATGCCTGCATGTGCCACGACAACAACGCGGCACATTTATTGCGGCCATTTGTGACATGAGTCTTCCCAACACCCCACGGCTTATCTTGAGTGGCATCAGCAAGCGCTATCCCACGGTGATTGCCAACCAAGGCATCGACCTCACGGTGCGTGCCGGCGAGATTCACGCCTTGCTCGGAGAGAACGGTGCGGGCAAAAGCACGCTGATGAAAATTGTCTACGGCGTCACCAAGCCCGACGCCGGCGACATCGTGTGGGAAGGCCGCGAGGTCACCATCGGCAGCCCCGCCCAAGCTCGGCGCTTGGGCATTGGTATGGTGTTTCAACACTTCGCCCTGTTCGAGTCGCTGACCGTGGCAGAGAACATCAGCCTGTCGTTGGACGAACCTGAATCGATACAAGCCCTCTCCAGCCGCATCACCGAGGTGTCGCAACGTTACGGGCTGCCCATCGATCCCAGCCGCATGGTGCACACCATGTCGGTGGGCGAGCGGCAACGGGTGGAGATCGTGCGTTGCCTGTTGCAAAACCCCAAGCTGCTGATCATGGACGAGCCCACCTCGGTGCTGACGCCGCAAGCCGTGCTGGTCTTGTTTGACACCTTGCGCCGCCTGGCCGCTGAAGGGTGCAGCATTTTGTACATCAGCCACAAGCTCGACGAAATTCGTGCCTTGTGCGACACCGCCACGGTCTTGCGCGGCGGCAAGGTCACGGGTTACGCCAACCCCAAACAAGAAACATCCAGCCAATTGGCGCGCCTGATGATTGGCACCGAACTGCCCGAATGCGCCAGTCAACCACGCGAGGCGGGGCCCGTGCTGCTGCAAGTCAAAGACTTGAGCCTGCGCAGCGCAGACCCTTTTGGCACCCACTTGCAGCACATTGACTTGCAAGTGCGCGCGGGCGAGATCGTGGGCATTGCTGGCATCTCGGGCAATGGCCAGAAGGAACTACTGGCTGCTATTTCAGGTGAAGTGCCACCAGACGAGGCACGCACGGTCACACTCTGCGGTCAAGCCGTGGGGCGCATGAACCCAGCGCAGCGTCGCAGCGTGGGCTTGACTTTTGTGCCCGAAGAACGCTTGGGGCGCGGCGCGGTGCCACCCATGAGTTTGTCCAACAACGCCTTGCTCACGGGTGCGCGCCAAGGCATGGTGCAACTGGGCGTGATTCAACGTGAAGCAACCAGCAAGTTTGCAGCTTCGGTGATTGAGCGCTTCAACGTGGCCTGCAGCGGCCCCAGCGCGCTGGCGACCAGCTTGTCAGGGGGCAACTTGCAAAAATTCATTGTGGGGCGAGAAATCATGCTCACCCCCCGAGTGATGGTGGTGTCGCAACCCACCTGGGGAGTCGACGTGGGCGCGGCCATATTGATACGACAAGCCTTGATTGATTTGCGCAACCAGGGCGTGGCGATTTTGGTGATCTCAGAAGAACTCGACGAATTGTTCATGATCAGCGACCGCATGGCCGTGATCGCCAATGGACAGTTGTCACCCGCCTTGCCCACGGCCAGCACCAACCCCGAGCAGATTGGTTTGCAAATGAGCGGTCCACACATCGCCTGAAGCACCACACGCCACACGCGCAAGCACCACGCCAGCTGAGCCACCAAAAAAGCCCCTGCATGCAGGGGCTTTGATGCTTGTGAATCAGCCTGTGACGATCAGAAGTGGTATTCGGCCTTGATGTAAGGTGTCTTGGCGAACGCACCAGGCGCTGATGCAGAGTTGTTGCCGAACTTGTTTTTCCACCATTCGTAACCTGCCCCCAACTTGAAGGTGTTTTTGGCAGCACCAACGGGCGCGCTGATGTCATACATCAAAGCGCCGTTGAAATGAGTTTCTTGTGCGGTATCGCCACCGTACTCATTTTTTCCTTTGGAAGCAATGATGTCGGCATACCCTTCAAAGCTTAGATTGGTAATGCCAGTCGGCATACCCCAAGCAAAACTCAAATCAAAGTGGTTGTTGTAGTGGTAGCGTTTGGTAGCAAGCGGGGCATTGCTTTCATCCAACATCAACAAGCTCACATTCAAGAAACCTGGTACGTCCAACATCAACGTAGGGCCGGCCACCAGCATGTGCTTTTTAGACGCATAGCCGGTGTCGTTCTTGGTGTTCCAGTCAAAACCCACGGTTGCCCCAACACCTCTTACGGGACCAAAAGCATATTTGGTAGATTGGATTTTTCCGAAGTCGAACAAGCGGCGGTACACCACATAGGTTTCCTGTGCGCTTTCGTCATGATTGTCTGACTGCAACAAATCAGCGTTGAAGAAGTTTGTGCCGTACTTATCACCACTGACATG
>CAIMWY010000056.1 GCA_903845315.1 uncultured Burkholderiales bacterium | reverse complement strand
GTGGTGTTTTCTCAATAAGGACAGCGAGCAACCACGGAGGTTGCTCGCTGAAGAAGGGCAGTTGCCTTGAGGTCGATCAGTTGGGCAAGGTGAAGACGGTCAGTGAGCCACCCAATTCTGTGTATTGGTTCAACTCGCGGTAGCCGCCCACGGCACCCAAGCCGTCGTTGTCTTTTTCCAAGCCTGCGGCCATGCCGATACCGGCCCAGCCACCAATGCCAGAGAAGACACCCATGTATTGCTTGCCTTTGTGTTCATAGGTGAACACATTGCCAATGATGCCCGAGGGTGTTTTGAACTTGAACAGTTCTTTGTTGATGTCTTTCGCATCGACGCACTTGAGGTAGCCCTCCAGGGTGCCATAGCAAGAGATGCCACCCGCCGTGTTCAAAGAGCCACTCCAGACCGAGAATTTCTCAGCCTTGGATTGCACGATCTTGCCTGTGCCAGCGTCCCAAGTGATGTAGTTGCCCATGCCGCCATGGCTGCCGGGTGCGGGGAACATCGAGAGGGTGGCGCCCACATACGGTTGACCGGCGGTGTATTCCACTTTGAACGGTTCGTAGTCCATGCACACATGGTTGGTGGGCACATAGAACAACTTGGTGTTCGGGTCAAAGGAAGCGGGTTGTTGGTCTTTGGTACCCAAGGCTGCTGGGCAAACACCTTTGGTGTTGACATCGGGTCCGTTTTTCGCGGTGGAGTATTTCGCCACCACTTGTGGACGACCGGTTTTCATGTCGACGTGGGTCGCCCAATTGACTTTCGGGTCGTATTTTTCGGCCACCAACAATTCACCGGTGACACGGTTCATGGTGTAGGCGAAGCCGTTGCGGTCAAAGTGCACCAAGGCCTTGGTGGGTTTGCCTTTGACGTCGATGTCGGCCAGGATCATTTCATTGATGCCGTCGAAGTCCCACTCGTCGTAAGGCGTCATTTGGTAAACCCATTTGACTTTGCCGGTGTCCACATCGCGGGCGAAGATGCTCATCGACCATTTGTTGTCGCCGGGGCGTTGTGCCGGGTTCCAGGTGGAGGGGTTGCCTGTGCCATAGAACATGAGGTTCAGTGCTTTGTCGTAGCTGTACCAGCCCCAGGTGGTGCCGCCGCCAATCTTCCATTGGTCGCCTTGCCAAGTTTTCAACGACGAGTTGGCACCCACAGGAGCCATCTTGCCGTCGGTCCAGGTCATGGTGGATTGCGGGTCCATCAGCATTTCGCTGTCAGGGCCGACGCTGTAGCCTTTCCAAGCCAGCTTGCCATCGGACAGGTTGTAGGCGGCGATGAAACCGCGCACACCCCATTCGCCACCGCTGATGCCGGTGATGACTTTGTCTTTGAAGATATGGGGGGCGTTGGTGTTGACCGCGCCGAGTTTGGCGTCACCGTTTTTCACGCTCCACTCGACTTTGCCGGTTTTCGCGTTCAAGGCCACCAAGGTGCTGTCGGCCTGTTGCAAGATGACTTTGTTTTCTGCGTAGGCCACGCCACGGTTGACGGTGTCACAACACATTTGGGGAATCACAACCGCGTCTTGCTTGGGCTCGTATTTCCACAGGATTTTTTGGGTGTCGATGTCGATGGCAAACACCTTGTTGGGAAACGGTGAATGCAAGAACATGACGCCATCGATCACCAGCGGCGAGCCTTCATGGCCGCGCAACACGCCCGTGGAAAAGCTCCAGGCCACGCGCAGCTTGTCGACATTGCCTTTGTTGATTTGACCCAAGCGGCTGTAGCGCGTGTTGGCCATGTCACCGGCCTGCATGGCCCAGTTTTTTTCGTTGGCAATGTTTTTTTCCACATCGCCATTGGCCCAGGCCGAGGCGCACAGCGCCAAGCCCAGACTCAGCCCCAAACCTCGCCACAGCCGATGGGCTGCTGTTTGGCGCAGGTTTGCCCACACCCCTCCTGAATTCACACGATCCATGCTCGTCTCCCTTGATGTAATGAAATATGAAGCCTGCCGTGGTATTCAGCGGGCCGGGAGAACGACTCTATTTGTATGTCATTAAATGCGACTAGTGGTATTTACTAGCTCATTTTAAATCTGAGTTTAATTTAGGTTTTCCTTGTTCACTTCACAACATATTGATGTTGTGCTTCAGCGCCGATGGCCCAAGACAAGGAGATGCCTTGGTCCAAAGTCACCAAACATCCTTGGTTTTTCACAGCCAGGGCCAGCAGGTAGGCATCGGTGATGTCCGCAGGGCGCATGACTTGGCCCCAGTTGATACCGTTTGTGTCCAAGGGGTGAATGTCGTCTGCCCAAAACACATGCATAGGGTGTTGCATGGCTTCTTGCAAGCCTTGCACCACAACGTGCATGGGCAATCGGTTCGGGTAATTGGCTTGCGACAAGATGCGAATGCAGCCATTGAGGGTGATGGGGCAACTGGCCCAGCCGTCTGCGTGTGATTGAAACCAGGTGGTGGCCAAGCGGTGGTGCACATGGTTGGCGTCCAGCAAGGCGATCAACACACTGGTGTCCAACAAGGCCCGCATCAATCGCCCAGTTCGTCGCGGATGGCACGCACCATGTCGGCGGTGACGATGTTCTGCCCCGGCAAGATGAGGGGCTTGAAGCCGTGAACCGCTGGCGTTTCCTTCACCGTCAGCACGTCATGACGGGAAGCCGGGTCGGCCAAGCCACGTTGAATGGCACGGCGCATGGTGTCCGAAATGATGCGCCCAGCCGTGGTTTGACCCGCTTTGGCCAAGGCTTTGGCCGCTGCCAGCACGTCATCATCCAAGTCTATGGTGGTTCGCATGATCCCAGTGTATCTGATGCAAACGCATCAGATGCGCAGTTTCATGCTCAACTTTCAGGGGTTTGGTAGGAGATTCAAGACGCTTTGGCCCGCTCATACAGCGGGTTCACTTTGGGCAAGTTGGCTTCGATGTCTTTGATGCGGGTGTTGCCCGAGGGGTGGGTGCTGAGCCACTGCGGGGGTGCGCCTTTGTTGGCGGCGCTCATTTTTTGCCACAGGCTCACGCCGGCACGCGGGTTGTAGCCGGCGCGGGCGGCCAGCTCCATGCCCACCAAATCCGCTTCGCTTTCGTCTTCGCGGCTGAACTTCAATGTCAAAAGTTGCGCACCCTGTTGGGCCACGGCGTCGGTGACACGCGCATCGATGCCAAAGTAGCCGGCAATCAAGGCACCGCCCAAGCGCGACAAACCGTTGGTGGCCATGCTCTTGCCCATGCGCTCGCGGGCGTGTTCGCGCAGGGCGTGGGCGATCTCGTGCCCCATCACCATCGCGGCCTCGTCGTCGGTCAGCTTCAGCGTATCGAGGATCCCGCTGTAGAAGGCGATCTTGCCGCCGGGCATGCAAAAGGCATTGACCTGTTTCGAACCGATCAGGTTGACCTCCCATTGCCACTGGCGGGCACGGGGGTTGAAGCGGTCGACGAAGGGGATCATGCGCGCCGCGATCGCGCGCAGCCGCAGTACCTGCGGATGATCGTCCGGCCCGAGCGCGCGCCGGCTGGCGGCCTGGCGCTTGAGTTGTCCGTATTCCTGCGCCGCCTGCTTTTCGACAGCGCCCGCCGGAACCAGGTTGCGCACGCT
>CAIMWY010000055.1 GCA_903845315.1 uncultured Burkholderiales bacterium | reverse complement strand
CTGTTCTGAAGGTTGGCACTATGACTCAGAGAACAACCGCATAGATGTCATTGGCGGCGGAGAAATCTCAGCTCGTTTTATATCTCCAAAACCACTTGGTGTGCTACCGCTGCCACGCGATGAGTGGCCGGACCGTGATGCACTTGCACGACGAAAAGGTTGGCGTGTTAGTCCGTAGTTTTCGAACGCTGGGAATGACGTCCCTAGGCGGACGTAATAATCCCAGTGATTATCTTCAAGGCCTGATCTTCAGTGAATCCTGCAGACATGAATCCGAGAAATACCTCATGCATTGCAATTGCGCTGGTCGCTAGAGCTGAAAATCCGTCGGTAATTGACTCAGTACCGACTTTTAGAGGAGGCATAGGGTTGGTGCTGTCATCGTTGACTAATTGACGCTCTGCAAACTTGTCGGGTTCTGAAAGACAATTGCAGACCACCCATTCGCCGGGTCCGCAACAAGAACTGAACTCCTGATTTTCTTCCACATCCTCATAGTAAGAAAAGGATGTGTCTCTACGGCTAGCTCCAATTTTTTTGAGCAAACTTCGAGCCCAGTTAGATGCAAATATCGGTTGGGCTTAACGGATATTCGTCCATGGAGTCACACCCCAGATATAAGGTGCGCTCATGGGATCACAGATTCAAATCAAGTGCGATGGATGCGATATCGATCTGACCGAAATTGTTGGCTGTGGGTTTGCAGGCACCGAGTATCTCGTCTGTGTCTGTGACGACTGCAAAGTGTTTGTAAACCGATCATTCATGGGAAAACTGTTTGGGGAAACGCGACCAAAGTTCCGTTGTGGGAAGTGTCGCAAACCTTTACGAGTGATTGCTCCGGTCGACAATGAATATGGAGATGTTGACGGCCCACTTGGCACGTGCCCAGTCTGTGAGGGAAATCTCATGGCTTTTGGCACAGGACTGCTGTGGGATTAATAGCCCTCTTCGATTTAGTCATTCCACTCGGAGCGCACTCCAATGTTGATGGGGTAGTGGGCGGGGTTTCAGTAAACGTTTGGAATGCGAAACGCTGTTTTTTGGAACGCGCGTGTGGCACCATTTTGTTGTGGACATCTTGAATCGCATATTGCCGTGGGATGGTTGGGGTGGCCGAATCATGGCAACGGTGATGGCTACTGGCAACGCGGACATGGAGAACGCGGCAGTTGATTTAGTGAATCCGAGATCTGATGCCAAAGTTCTGATGATTGGTTGCGGACCAGGAGTCGGAGTAGTCGCGGCTGCTCGTCGCGCATCGAATGGATTGGTGATTGGTCTTGACCCGTCCGAAGTTATGGTTGAGCGAACTCGTACTCGGTGTCGCCGTGCGCGAGTAGAACACCTCACAGGAGTTGAGCGGGCTGCAGCAGAGTCGATTCCATTGCCAGATCGCTCGCAAGATGTCGTTATCAGTGTGAACAACATTCAACTGTGGAGTGACAGGGCGGTTGGTCTCGACGAATGTGTTCGTGTTCTCGTTCCTGGTGGCGTGTTGGTGGTGCTCTTGCACACGTGGGCCATGCCAGACGCGGTACCTGCAGAAGAGTGGATCGCTGAGTTGACTGCTGACTTGTCTACTCGTGGAGTGATTGTCGAATCGTCGCAGATCCGACGATTTCGGTCAGGTCCAGCATTGGTGCTCGCCGGAAGGCTGGCGTAGCCTTTCGACTCTGAGCACTCTCCAGTAACCTCTATATAGATGACGTGAGGTGTGTCGGAGAATTTCTCACCACATTTCGCACCATCCCCGCCTTCGTGAGGCTGGTGCGTAATTCCAAAACCCTATGTTGATGGGGTAGTGGTTGGGGTTTCAGTAAACGTTTGGAACGCGAAACGCCGTTTTTTGGAACGCTAAGCGCTTAATCCAATTATCAAGCACACCAGTCCGGAGATTCCCGATGCTGTACTTAACATCACTGCGTAATTCGGTGCGTTCATTGGATCACGGCGATAGTTCGAGAAAATTCCGTATGCCCAAATGGACGCGATTAGAGAAACGACTGCGAAACCCGACGCCTCGGTTTTCCCATAATTGCTTAACACCGCAACAATATTGATCAATAACGCAATGACAGCCATAGAAACTCCTTGGATAACTAAATGCAATCCTAAGGTTTGGGTGGGGAGAGCTCGCGAGTCTCGTTATGGAACTTCAAAGTGGAGTAGCCATATATCGGAAAAAACTGTTACGTGACAGTGACATATTTTCGCTCTACTAGTCTCAAAT
>CAIMWY010000054.1 GCA_903845315.1 uncultured Burkholderiales bacterium | reverse complement strand
CTTGCTGATGCTCGCCTTGGTCGTGGTGGCCATCATGCTGGGCTTTCCGACCGCCTTTACCTTGATGGGCATGGGCATGATATTCGCCTGGCTGGCCTACCGAAGTCAAAACCCTGACTTGGCGGTTCAGCAGACCTTGGACTTGATGGTGCAACGCACCTATTCAGTCATGTCCAACGATGTGCTGATTTCAATTCCGCTGTTTGTGTTCATGGGTTACTTGATTGAACGCGCCAACTTGATTGAAAAGCTGTTCAAGAGCATGCACTTGGCGACTGCGCGCATTCCTGGCTCCTTGGCCGTGGCCACCATCGTGACCTGCGCCATCTTTGCAACGGCAACAGGCATCGTAGGTGCCGTGGTGACGTTGATGGGTTTGCTGGCGCTGCCTGCCATGTTGCGCGCTGGCTATAGCGTGCAGTTGTCAGCGGGCGCCATCACTGCAGGTGGATGCTTGGGCATTTTGATCCCCCCATCGGTGATGCTGATCGTGTACGGCGCCACCGCGGGCGTGTCGGTGGTCAAGCTGTATGCTGGCGCCTTTTTTCCCGGCATCATGCTGGCCACGCTCTACGTCGCTTATGTGATTGTCATCGCCAAGCTCAAGCCCCATTTGGCGCCCCCCATGTCGGCGCAGGATCGCCAAATCGCGCTGCCGCCATTGGCCCAAGAAGTGTCCAGCCACTTCAGCGACAAGGTGTTGCCAGGCTTGATCGGGGCCATCAAGGGCAAGCGCAATGCTGCCGTGCCAATGCAGGAACTGCTCAAACAGTTAGGGATTGCATTGCTTCCCGCGATTTCGGTTCTGCTCATCATGGGGGCCGTGTTCTTGTCCGTCACGGCGCCAGCTCTTGTGGAAGACACCCAAGGTGTGGTGACCATGGGCGGTGGATTTGAGGAAACGACCGATGCCGCAGAGGACGGCAGTTTGGCAGAACCACCAGATGCCGATGGCTTACAACCCCCGCCTGGCGCTGAGACCGCGGCTCCTGCAGCCACTGCCAAGGTCGCACCAGTTGCGGCACCCGGCGCACCCCCCGCTGTCGCTGCTGCCGCAGCGCCGCAAGAACGTGTTCCAGCCCCCCCCGCCTACTGGATTGGCTTGGCCAGTGCAGCAGTTGCCATGGGGATTTTTTATGCCTATTTCAGCTTTGTACGGCTTGAGATTTTCAAGATGCTGCTGGGGTCGTTCTTTCCCTTGGCCATGATGATCTTGGCCGTATTGGGCACCATCGTGTTTGGCTTGGCCACGCCCACCGAGGCGGCGGCCATGGGGTCAATGGGCGGGTTACTTCTGGCCACGGCTTACCGGCGACTCAATATGGAAGTGATGCGCGAGTCGGTGTACCTGACCGCCAAAACCAGCGCCATGGTGTGCTGGTTGTTCGTTGGCTCCAGCATCTTTTCGGCAGCGTTTGCGTTGTTGGGTGGTCAAGAACTGATCAACACCTGGGTGCTGTCCATGGATATGACGCCCACCCAGTTCATGATCTTGGCGCAAGTCGTGATTTTTTTGCTGGGATGGCCGCTGGAGTGGACCGAGATCATCGTGATTTTCATGCCGATCTTCATCCCACTTTTGCCGCACTTCAACATCGACCCGCTTTTCTTTGGCTTGTTGGTGGCCTTGAACCTGCAAACTGCGTTCTTAAGCCCGCCTGTGGCCATGGCAGCGTTCTACTTGAAGGGCGTCAGCCCACCGCATGTGACGCTGAATCAAATCTTCGCGGGCATGATGCCGTTTATGGCAATCCAAGTGTTTGCCATCTTCTTGCTGTACATGTTCCCAGCGATTGGCATGTGGTTGCCTGAAACGCTTTACAAATAAGCAACTCAGCAGCTAAAAGCCGCAGCGCCTCTGGGCCCTGCGGCTTTTTTTAACAGCGCGCCTTTCGACAGGGCGCCTGTCGGCACGTTATGATTGACGTTTACGTAAACGTAAACCAACCTTTCCCCCTGTATTTCGGAGTTCCCCATGACCGACTTGTCCGCAGAATTCAAAGCCTTGGCCAACTACAAGCCCACGCACAAAGTGCGCTTTGTCACGGCGGCCAGTTTGTTTGACGGGCACGACGCTGCCATCAACATCATGCGGCGTATCTTGCAAGGCATGGGGGCTGAGGTGATTCACCTGGGGCACAACCGCTCGGTCGACGAGGTGGTCACCGCCGCACTGCAAGAAGACGTGCAAGGCATTGCCATCAGCTCGTACCAAGGTGGCCATGTGGAGTACTTCAAGTACATGGTGGACTTGCTCAAGAGCCGCGGTGGCGCGCACATCCAGGTGTTTGGTGGCGGAGGTGGCGTGATCGTGCCGCCCGAAATTCGCGAACTGCAAGCCTATGGTGTGACGCGCATTTACAGCCCAGAAGACGGTCAAAAAATGGGCTTGCAAGGCATGATTGGCGAAATGATCATGCGCTGCGACCTAGACCTGTCGGCTCACGCGCCCAAGTCGGTCAAAGCCATCCAGGGCCATGGCGAAATGGCTTGGCGTGCATTGGCCCAAATGATCACCGCGCTGGAAAACGGCAGCCTAGACGCCAAGTTGCTCGCCGCTGTGCGCCAAGAAGCGGCCAACCACGCCACGCCTGTTTTGGGCATCACCGGCACCGGTGGCGCTGGCAAGTCGTCACTGACCGACGAGTTGGTGCGCCGCATTCGCCTTGACCAAGGCGACAGCGTGCGCATTGCCGTGATTTCCATCGACCCAAGCCGTCGCAAGAGCGGTGGCGCCTTGTTGGGCGACCGCATTCGCATGAACGCCATTTCACCTTGGGCGACCACCGCAAGTTCTGGTGCCAGCGACAACGGCCAGCGCGTGTTCATGCGCAGCTTGGCCACGCGCGACTTTGGCAGCGAAATCAGCGCGGCCCTGCCCGATGTGTTGGCCGCCACCAAGTGCGCGGGCTTTGACCTGATCATTGTGGAGACCTCCGGCATTGGCCAAGGCGACGCCGCCATCGTGCCGCATGTGGATGTGCCCATGTATGTGATGACGCCCGAGTTTGGCGCGGCCAGCCAGTTGGAAAAAATCGACATGCTCGACTTTGCCGAGTTTGTGGCCATCAACAAGTTTGACCGCAAGGG
>CAIMWY010000053.1 GCA_903845315.1 uncultured Burkholderiales bacterium | reverse complement strand
CCGCGCGACGCACGACGTGCCACTTGGCGTTCGTCCCAATCCAGCGCCAGGCCATACAAGCCACGGCGTGCCAGCAGCACCACCAACACAATGAAGGGGCCTAAGATGATGGGCCAGTGCTCGGTGAAGCCTTTGAGCAATTCTTCACAGCCCAACAAAGCCAAGGCGCCCACCAAGGGGCCCAGTACCGTGCCCATGCCGCCCAGCACCACCATCACAATCAGCTCGCCCGACACCGTCCAAGCCAAATAAGCAGGAGAGGCATAGCCTGTGAGGTTGGCGTACAAAAAGCCCGCCACGCCGGCGATCACACATGACAACACATAGGCGCTGAGCTTGTAGCGCAGCGTGTGAAAGCCCAAGGCGTTCATGCGCCGCTCATTCATGCGACAGGCTTGCAGCACCATGCCAAACGGTGCGTGCACCATGTGCTGCGTCCACACCACCACGGCCAGCACACAGGCAAAGGCGGTGTAGTACAGGGTGAGCGGCGCGCCCATGTCCAGGCCCAGCAATTGGCTGCGCAGCGAGATCGATAAACCGTCGTCCCCGCCATACTGTTTGAGGCTGACAAACAAGTAAAAAAACATTTGGGCAAACGCCAGCGTGATCATGATGAAGGCAATGCCACTGGTGCGCAGCGACACCCACCCCGTGGCTAAGCCCACCACCGCACACAACACCACGGTGATGAGCAGCTGCAGGGCACCGTTGTCCACGCCGTGGCTGGCCAAGATGCCCACGCTATAGGCGCCCAGCCCCAAATACAAGGCATGGCCAAAGCTCACCAAGCCACCAAACCCCAGCACGATGTTCAGGCTCAATGCGGCCAGGGCCAGCACCAAGGCACGGGTCAAAAAGGTCAACAAGAAAGGCTCTTCAGCCCAAAGCGCATACACAGGCAGCACCGCCAAGGCGAGCAACACCACCACCGTGATGGCAAAAGACAGGCGGTATTTCATGCGTTTTTCACCGGGAACAAGCCTTGCGGACGCAGGGCCAGCACGGCGGCCATGAAGATGCACGTCAGCATCGACGCAATGGCCGGTCCTGCCGCTTGGGCGCTGCTGCGGTCGATGAACTCGCGCAACAACATGGGCAAGAAGGCGCGTCCTGCGGTGTCAATCACACCCACCATCAAGGCGGCGTAGAACGCGCCTTGTACTGAGCCAATGCCACCAATCACGATGACGATCATGACCAAAATCAAAATCGGTTCCCCCATGCCCGGTTGCACCGACAAGATCGGGCTGCTCATCAAGCCCGCTAAGCCCGCCAGAGCACCGCCGAGTGAAAACACCAAGGCGTTGAGCAAGCGAATGTTCACCCCTAAGGCCGCCACCATGGTGGGGTTGAGCGAGCCAGCGCGAATCAGCATGCCCACCCGCGTCTTGGCAATCAGCAAGTAGCAACCCAGCGCCGCGATCAGGCCAGCACTGATGATGGCAAAACGGTACATGGGGTACATCACGCCCAAGATGTCGAGGGTGCCTGACAAGGCGGGCGGCACGTTCATATAGGAGGGCGACGCCCCCCACACCCAACGTGCCAACTCATTGAAAAACAAAATCAGGCCAAACGTGGCCAACACATGGTCCAGGTGATCGCGCGTGTACAAACGTCGCGCCACCACCCACTCCACCAAAGCGGCCAATACGCCACCGCCCACCACAGCGGCCACACCGGCCGCCACAAACGAGTCGGTGGCGGCATACACAGTGGCCGCAAAGTAGGCGCCCATCATGTACAAGCAACCGTGGGCCAGGTTGACAAAGTTCATGATGCCAAACACCAGCGTCAAGCCGGCCGACAACATGAACAGCAGCACCCCAAGTTGCAGGCCGTTGAGCAGTTGGATGAAAAACAGCGACAAGGTCATGCGTTCAGGCCATGACGTGTGGTTTGCAATGACGCGGTGTCAATCACCATCAGTTCATGGCGCATTGGCTGGCGTGTGGGTCGGCGTGGTCTTTGAGCACCACCCCTTTGTTCACAAACGCGGCTTGACCACTGCTGTCTTTGGCCACGTCCACACGGTAGAAGTTGCGGATGGGGAACTGGTTGTTGTTGAACCTGAAGGGACCGGCCACCGACTTGAAGTTGGCTTGCTTCATCGCCGCGCGGAAGGGCTCGCGGTCGAGTTTGCCTTGGGTTTTGAGCAGGGCCGAGTTGATCAGCATGGCCGCGTCGTAGCTTTGTGCGGCATAGAGCGAAGGCACGCGGTTGTACTTCTTGCGGAAGTCTTCGACAAACTTTTTGTTTTGTGGGTTGTCGATGTCCGGGCTGTAAGGCGAACCGGTGATGACACCCAAGGCGATGTCTTTGAGCGCGGGCAGGGTGGTGCCGTCCACGGTGGAGGCCGACAGCAATGGCACTTTGCCCAGCAAGCCAGCTTGCTGGTATTGCTTGACGAAGTTCACACCCATGCCGCCTGGATAAAACACATACACCGCATCAGGCTTGGCAGCTTGCAACTGCGCAATTTCAGCCGAATAGTCGGGTTGGTTGATCTGGGTGTAGATCTCATCCAGGCCATCCGCTTTGTACTGAAGTTTGAAACCCGCCAAGGCATCTTTGCCGGCTTGGTAGTTGGGGGCCATCAGGTAAACGCGCTTGTAGCCTTGCTCACGCGCATAGGCGCCCATGGACTCGTGCAGCGAGTCGTTGTTCCATGAGGTGGAGAAATACATGGGGCTGCAACCCTTGCCCGTGACGGGGGTAGGGCCAGCGTTAGAGCCGACCAAAAACACGCCTGCATCGGTGATGGGTTTGTGCACCGCCATCATCACGTTGGAGAAGGTCACGCCGGTGATCAAACCCACTTTGTCTTTTTCAATCAGTTTCTTGGCCAACTCCACACCCACGTCAGGTTTGAGCTGGTCGTCTTCTTTCAACACCTGCACCGCGCTGTTGCCGAGTTTGCCGCCCAAGTGCTCAATGCCGAGCATGAAGGCGTCGTATTGGTCTTGACCCAAGGCGCCGGCAGGGCCCGAGAGGGTGCCCAAGAAACCAATTTTCAAAGGCTGCTGGGCGTGCGCTGCAAGGCCTGTCATGGCCAGGGCACATGCCACGGAGAAGTACTTGATGGAAGTTTTCATCGGAGGTGTCTCTTGAGGTTGAGGGTTGAAAGGAAGTGAGAAATTTTAATCTTGAAATAATTTATGGCATCAGGGTTTTCACGAAATAACGGCCGCAAATTTGGTGCCAAGTTTGCCAATCGCGTCCAGGATGGACCGCGCCGCACTGTTTGCAGGTGCGTTCAGCCTCGCTGGTGCCATAAAAAGAGGCAAAGGCCTTGGGTAGGTCTTCCACAATACTGTCGAGTTGCAGTTCGCGCCGTGCCACCAAGTTGGCGCATTGAGCGCAGTACCACTCAAACGCATCGATGTCGCCAGCCGGACGGTGACGCTCGATCACGGTGCACAAGCTGCCAGCTTCGGGCCGTTGTGGGGAATGGCGCACGAAAGCGGGCAATAAAAACACATCGCCTTCGCGCAAATGGATGCGTTCAATCTTGCCCCGGTCGGCAATCAACACCGAGGCATTGCCCTTGAACTGGTGAAAGTACTCTTCAAACGGGTCCACATGAAAGTCGGTGCGTTGGTTAGGCCCACCGACCACCGTGCAAATTAGGTCAGAATTTTTCCAAATTTGCTGGTTGCCCACAGGCGGTTGCAGCAAATGCGCATTGGCGTCCACCCAATGGTTCAGATGGATGGGGCCACTGTAGTGCGTGGCGCTGGGTGGCGTGTCGGAGGTGAAAGACATGGGGCTTACTTTCCAAAAAATTTTAGAAACCAGTGCTGCACGCTTTGTACAACAGAAAAAAACAATCCGTGGCGAGTAGGCCGCTCCTTGTGACCCGACAACACCCCCGACAGGCGCTGAAAAAACTGTGTGCTCAAACTGCGCGCGCTGGCTTGCAACAGGCGGTTGCCCAGTTGCGCCAATTGACCGCTCATCTGCGGCGTGGCCTGCCATTGCAAGAGGGTGCCGGCATCCGTGCGGTCTACGACGTGGGTCTGCAAGTGCACCACTACGTCGGCGCTGCCTTGCCCTAAGCTGCCGGCTTGTCCCGACAGATGCAAATGGCTCTCGGTGGGTTCGCCCTGAGCGGGCGTGCGTACAGGGGTGATCTGTATTTGCGTTTCAAATCGTGCCGACACCGGCCCTAAGCCAACTTTGACCACCGCGCTGTAGTGGGTGTCGTCTAAACGCTGGATCGACTCGCACCCTGGAATGCATTGCTGTAATACCGCAGGGTCGAGCAACGCGTCCCACACCGCAGCGACGCTTTGTGGCAATTGGTGACTGCCCGTGATCGACAAGGGCTTGGGGGCGGCATCTGCTGCCATAGGGCTCAAGCCGACTGCCACAGCGCGCGTGCCAGTTTGCCGCGCCACGCGCTGGGTCAACCTTGGCAGTTGCGCCGCTTCTCCCGTGTCTGCTGCTACGCCACGGCGGCACAGCACGGCTGCCAAATGAGCGCGGTAGTCGGCGCTGGCGTGCACATCGCTGTGAGCCAATTCGGCACTCAGTTGCATGCCGTCTAAGGACGTCACCGACCAGCGCGCTTGCAAGGCGGCTTCGGCCTCGGGCCACCGCACCACGCCTTGCCCCAAGCCGGTGATGGCCACGCGCACAGGGCTGTTGTCGTGGCTGCTGGCACGTGTGACGGCCACACCCACCAAGGCAAAGCGCGAGGCGGGTTGTTCGTACTTCACATACTGCGCCGAGGCACAGGCGGGCAAACGCACGCCCAGCAACACCTCACCGGCTTGCAAGGCCGTGGTGAACAAGTCGATGAAGAACGCATCAACGGGTATCTCGCGCTGGGTGGTCAACAGTGTGGCCCCATAGGCCAACACACCCGCAGGCCAACAGGCCGCAGGGTCGTTGTTGGCCAACGAGCCACCGAGGGTGCCCACATTGCGCACCTGTTGGTCGGCAATGCCATGCGCCAACTGCGCCAGCATGGGGTGATGGTGCTGAAGGTCTGGGTGGGCGGCAATGCGGGCGTGGGTGGCCATGGCACCGATCCACACGCCGTCGTGGCTGGCCCGAATGTCTTGCAGCTCGGGCACGTCTTGCAAGTCCACCAGGTGCGATGGATGCGTCAGCCCCAAGCGCATGGCGGCCAGCAGGCTTTGCCCGCCAGCGAGCACTTGGGCCTGTGGGTGTTGCTGCAGACAGGCACGCACCGCCTCCAGTGATGTTGGCCGCAGGTACTGCAGGTCCCTCATGCAGTCCCTCCTTGACGCAGCAAAAGCAGACCTTCGCACACCGCTTTGACAATGCCCTCATACCCGGTACAACGGCACAGATTGCCCGACAGTGCTGCGCGCACTGCCTGCGCCTCGGCAGGCACGTCTTCATGCACCATGGCCAGCGCACGCATGACAAAACCCGCCGTGCAAAAACCGCATTGCAGGGCATGGTGGCGCGTGAAGCACTGCTGCATCACATGCAGCGCGTGTTCGCTGGGCGCAACGCCTTCAATGGTGGTCACATGGCAGCCTTGCGTTTGCAAGGCCAGTCGGTTGCACGACTTCACGGCCATGCCATCGACCAACACGGTGCAGGCACCGCACTGGGCGGTGTCGCAGCCTTGGTGGGTGCCCGTGAGGTGACAGCCGTCACGCAGCACGTCAATCAGCCAAGCCGATGGCGCCACCTCCAGCAACACGGGTTGGCTGTTGACGGTGAGCTGCAAAGAAGCAGGCATGGCGCAGCGTTACTTGACGCGCAAGCCTGATTCGGCAAAGGCCCGGCGCGTGGCTTCGCGCTCGGCGTCGGTGAGTTGCAGCAAGGGGCGCCGCACCAAACCACCATGTTGACCCAGCAGGTCTTGCCAATACTTGCTGTGCGCTTGGGGCTTGCCTTTGGGCTTGGATTTGCGCATGGCCTCACGCACCGGGTTCAAGCTGTCGCGGACTTTGCGGGCTTGGTCGAACTTGCCGGCAAAGGCCAGTTGGGTGTACTCGTTCATGCGTTGGTCCACCTTGGTCTGAAGCAAAAACGGTGGGGTCGAGCACAGGTAGAGCTTCCAGCCCAACTCGATGATGTTGTCCAACCAGTCTTCTTCGTCTGGGTTACTCACATGAATTTTGTGCCCGGCCAGTTGCGTCAGTCGGGTGTAGGCCCCACGGTCGGTGCTGTACTTGATGGCCACCACGCTGGGCAAATCGGCAATTCGGTCGCACAGTTCGGGGCTCATCACATAGCCGCAGTCGGGGTGGTTCCACATGGCCAAGCCGATATCGAGTTGCTCGGTCAGGAAGCGGTAGTACTCGTAAATGGTCTCATCCGTGTGGGCGCCAAAGTGCAGCACCGGGCTGTGCACGATCACGTAGTCGGCGCCAATCTCTTGCGAGTAGCGGCCCAGATCTAGCACCACATCCAAGTTGGTGTCTGAGCACGAGGTGACGATGCCACAGT
>CAIMWY010000052.1 GCA_903845315.1 uncultured Burkholderiales bacterium | reverse complement strand
CTGTCGGACGGCACGCCAGCGCAAGCCATCGCCATGCTGCAAAAACTCTGTCACGACTGGTTGGCCATGCGCTCGGGCGCTGCGCCGCGTTTTTTCATGCCCACCGATTTGCCTGTTTCAGGTAGCGTTGCGTCACTCAGCCTGTGGTCGCGTGAGCTGATGCAAGCCGCACGCACCGCCGAGCATCCGTTCAACGCGGGCCTGATGTTTGAAGCCTTGGTGGCGCGTGCGCAACTCGCTTTGCGCGCCAAATCTTGAGGACCTATGTTCACCGACTCGCATTGCCACATCAATTTCCCAGAACTCGCTGAGAACATGGGCGCCATCCGCGCAGACATGGCCACGGCCCAAGTGACACGCGCCTTGGTGATCAGCACGACCTTGGAGAAGTTCCCTCAAGTCCACGACCTGGCGACCCAATACGACAACTTTTGGGCCACGGTGGGGGTGCACCCTGACAACGAGGGCGTGCAAGAACCCACCGTTGAAGACTTGGTCAGTCGTGCGCAACTGCCACGGGTGGTGGGCATTGGCGAAACCGGCCTGGATTACTACCGTCTGGGTGATCGCAGCGTGGCCGACATGGCATGGCAGCGTGAGCGCTTCAGGGTTCACATTCGCGCCGCACAGCAGACCCGATTGCCGCTGGTGATCCACACCCGCAGTTCGTCTGAAGACACCTTGCGCATTTTGAAAGAAGAGGGCGAAGACGCATCTGCTGGGAGTGCAGGCGGCGTGTTCCATTGCTTCACCGAAACGGCAGATGTGGCGCGCGCAGCTTTGGATTTGGGTTTTTACATTTCGTTTTCTGGCATCTTGACCTTCAAGAATGCCCAAGACTTGCGCGATGTGGCGGCGTTTGTGCCGATGGAACGCATGTTGATTGAAACCGACAGCCCTTACTTAGCTCCTGCGCCGCACCGCGGCAAAACCAACAACCCGTCGTATGTGCCCTTTGTGGCGCAACAGATTGCGCAGATTCGAGGCCTTTCGGTGGAAGAGGTGGCGCGCATCACCAGCGATAATTTTGATCGACTTTTTTCGGCAGTTTCTAAATGAAGATTTTTTTTAAATGGATGGTGGCCTTTTCGGTTTGGAGCTTGGGTTTTTCAGCTTGCGCAGGGGCTTATGAAGATTTTTTCAAAGCGATTGAGTTTGACAACCTGCAAGAGGTGCAACGTTTGTTGGGACGTGGCATGGATCCCAACACGCCCAACGAAAAAGGGGCTCCTGCATTGACGGTGGCGACGCGTTTGGCTGCTAATCAATCGGCCATGTTGTTGGCCAAGCACCCGCAAACGCGAGTCAATGTGATGAATAGCGTCGAGGAAACGCCCTTGATGTTGGCTGCTTTGAACAACCAATTCGCTGTGGCGCAGGTGTTGATTGAGCGAGGGGCAGAGGTCAATCTCAAAGGCTGGACACCGCTGCATTACGCCGCCACCAAAGGCCACATTGCGATGATGCGTTTGTTACTAGAAAACAATGCCTACATCGATGCCGAGTCCCCCAATGGCACCACGCCTTTGATGATGTCCGCTTTTTACGGCACGCCGGCATCGGTGAAGTTGTTGTTGGAGGAGGGCGCTGACCCCACACCCCGCAACCAATCGCATGTCAATGCGTTGGATTTGGCGCTCAAAGCAGAACGCCAGCAAAGCGCTTTCTACATTCGTGCTTTCACCGAGGCGTGGGTCATCAAAGAGTCGGGCGAGTAAGCAGGCGCGCATTACTCATGCATGCTTTATTCAGGCACGACGTGGTTACGCAAAATTCCCAAAGGCGTGACCTCGACCTCGAGTACATCGCCTGCTTTCATGAAGATTTGCGGGTCACGTCGATGGCCCACACCACCGGGCGTGCCCGTGGCAATCACGTCGCCGGGTTCCAAGCGACAAATGCCTGAGATGTAGTGCACCAACTCGGCCAAGTTCCAAGCCATCAAATCAAAGCCGCTGTGCTGCATGACTGCGCCATTGAGACGGGTGGTCAACACCATGGTTTTCGGATCGGCAATTTCATCGCGTGTCACCAGCCAAGGACCAAAGGCGCTGCTGGCATCGAAGTTCTTGCCCGCTGTGACGCTGTGCTTTTGGTAGTCGCGCAATGAGCCGTCCATCACGATGCTGTAGCCCGCAATGTGGGACATCGCGTCTTTGACCGCAATGTGCCTGCCTGCTTTGCCAATCATGATGGCGACTTCACCTTCGAAATCGAAACGGTCAGACACCTTTGGCAACACAATGGCTTGGTCATGTCCCACCAATGATTGCGGGTGCTTGCTGAACATATTGGGGTAGAGCAGGTCTTCTTTACCAGCTTCCAATTGGTGGGCTTTGTAGGCCCAACCCAGCGCAAACATGCGCATGTCCAGTCGTGGATTGACGGGCAAATACTTCAAGCCCGACAGGGGATGGTCTGCGGCGCTGGCACTGGCGACCATGCGCTGGGCCTCCGCCAACAAGTCGTGGCTGAACAAGCCCACCAAGTCGGTGCAGCGTTGGCCAAATCGCTTGCCTAGGTCGATGAACCCAAGTTCTGTGATGGCGCCAAAGTGTGGCTGCCCATTGATCTCGACTGTTGCAAGTTTCATCCCTGACTCCGGTGATTGATTTAAAAAATGAGGCCTGAATATTTTGCGGTTCATCGCACACATCACTCTGACGCTTGAGCGACAAGCTGCACTGGGGAAGATGCCGAGTCAATTCAAAAATTCTGATGTTAGGATTTTTTGAACCACAAGGAGACAGGATGATCGTGTTGAGAAATTTCTACAAGCTTTGCCAATTTGCATGCATTGCATCTTCAATGTTGTTTACGGCACATTCACAAAGTCAGGACTATCCCAACCGAACCATCCGCATGGTGGTGCCTCAACCACCCGGGGGTGGTACTGATATTTTGGGGCGGAGCGTCGCGCAAAAGCTGTCAGAAGTTCTACGTCAACCCGTGGTGGTGGAAAACAAAACCGGCGCTGGTTCTTTGATTGGCACAGAGTACTCAGCGCGTGCGCCTGCGGATGGTTACACCTTGATGGTGGG
>CAIMWY010000051.1 GCA_903845315.1 uncultured Burkholderiales bacterium | reverse complement strand
GTTGCACCAGCTCGCGTGCCGCCATCAACATGCCGGAGGTGCAAAAGCCGCACTGCAAGGCGTTGTGTTTGACAAACGCCTGTTGCAACAGGCGGGCGTCGGGCAAGTCGGACAGGCCCTCGACGGTGCGCACCTGCGCGCCGTCGGCTTGCACCGCCAGCGTGAGGCAGCCGCGCACAATGCGCCCGTCCACCTCGACCGTGCAGGCGCCGCACACGCCGTGCTCGCAACCCAGGTGAGAGCCTTTGAGGCCGAGTTCGTCGCGCAACATGTCGATCAGGTGCAAGCGCGGGGGAATGGCGCAGCTGTGCGGCTGGCCGTTGACATGGAGTCGGATGGTGTGAAGGTCTGACATGGGGTGTGCCTTGTGAGGTGTCAAGCAGCCACGCTTTGGCGGGTGGCTTGGGCCTGGGTCAGCAGGCGGCGCGCCAACACGGTGGCGAGGTGTTTCTTGGTGGCGCCGGTGTTGGTGAGGTCGGCCAAGGGGTCGAGCTCTTCGCGCAACGAGGCGGCCACCATCTCCAGCGTGGAGGCGTCCAGCGGTTTGCCTGCCAGCAGCTGCTCGGTTTTTCGGCTGCGCAGCGGCGTGCTGGCCAGTCCCAGCCAACTCAAGGAGGCGGACTGGACCACCGGGCCGGCAAAGCGCAAGTACATGGCCAAGCCGGCAATGGCGTAGTCGCCATGGCGGCGTGCCAGTTCTTGAAAACCAAACCAGTCGTCGCGTTGCGCCAGCGGCAATTCGCAGGCGGTCAGCACCTCGTCGTCGGCCAGCTCGGTGGTGTAGAGACCGGTGAAAAAATCCAGCGCGGCAATGCGTCGTTCGCCACGCGGACTGTGCGCCACCACCTGGCCGTCCAGAGCCAGCAAGCAGCACGGCCACTCGGCGGCAGGGTCGGCGTTGGCGATGGAGCCACCAAAGGTGCCGGCGTTGCGAATGGCCCGGTGGGCAATGTGTGGCACCGCCAGTTTCAAGAGCGGGGCATGTTGGGCCACCAGGCCAGAGTTTTCAATGTCGGTGTGGGTGGTCAAGGCCCCAATGCGCAAGGCCGTTGGCGTGAGCTGGATGCCACGCAAGCTCTGCAGTCCGCTGATGTCGATCAGCAGCGCGGGCTCGGACAAGCGCATGTTGAGCGCGGCCAGCAGGCTTTGCCCACCGGCCAGGATGCGTGCTTCGTCCCCGTGGCTGGCCAGCAGCGACAGCGCGTGGTCGAGCGAGCGTGGTTTGATGTAGTCGAACTCAGGTGATTTCATGTCCGTGCCTCAGCGCAACAAGTTGGCCAACACCACACCAAAGCCGGTGGCCGCACAGCCGCAAGCAAACCACAGCAAGCGGGTGCCTTCGCTGAGTGACGCCACTGCGGGCGCGGGGCTGTGTGCACGGGTGGTGTGAGAAGCGCTGGTGCCCGTTGAGTGTGCTGCGACGTCACCGTGCGTGGGCTGACCACTTGCGGTGGACGAGACTGCCTGCCCATCGCCCAACTCTTGGCTGAGGCGTTTGAAGAACTGGTCGGCCATTTGCTTGGACGCAGCGTCCAACATGCGCGCGCCAATTTGCCCCAACTTGCCGCCGACCGACGCGGTGGCGGTGTACTGCACCACGGTGGCTTCTCCATCGTCACGCAGTTGCACCGACGATTTGCCAGTGGCCATGCCGGCCGTGCCACCCGAGCCTTCGAAGTTCATGACGCAGGCGCTGCCTGCGACCACTTCGCTCAAAGTGATCTTGCCGACAAACCTGGCCCGCACGGGACCGGCTTTGACCAGCAAACGCACATGGCGTTGGGTGGGCGAGGTGATCTCGACTTCTTCGCAGCCCGGAATGCACGCCATCAGTGTGCGTGCATTGTTGAGTGCGTGCCAAACACTCTCGCGCGTGGCGTTGATGCGAACTTCTCCAGTCAATTCCATGGTCTTCCTTCTCAGTGATACGGCTGTGCCAACGTGGTGCTGTGACGGTGTCTCATGGGTGCCAGACCTGAGGGTTTGCACCGATGATGTTATTGACCAAGCGTTCAACAATGCTAATCATGGTTGACGCATTGGTAAATAGGTCTTTGCCTAGGAATAACCCCAAAGGCAAACCCCCAGCACCCGCGACAGCGCGCAAGCGCATGTCGGTGGAAGACCGCGAGCGTCACATCGTCGACGGGGCGATTCAGTTTTTTGCCCGCCACGGCTTTGATGCCCAAATGCGCGATTTGGCCAAAAGCATTGGCGTCACGCATGCCTTGCTCTACCACTACTTTCCCACCAAACAGGCGTTGGTAGACCGCGTGTATCTCGAAGTGTTTGAGGGGCGCTGGAAGCCCGAGTGGGAGCAATGGTTGGACGACGACAACTTGTCTGCCGAAGACAAGTTCACCGTGTTCTACATCGACTATGCAGACACGGTGTTGACGCATGACTTTGTGCGCATTTTGATTTTTTCAGGCTTGACCGATCAAACCATCACCAATCGATTTTTTGATTTGTTGCGTGAGCGCTTGTTTCCGCGTTTGATCCGTGAAACCCGTCGCTACCGTGCTTTGAAGAGCCGCGCGCAACCTTCGGTGATGGAGCGTGAACTGTTGATGGGTTTGCACGGCAGCATTTTTTACAGTGGCTTGCGGCGTTGGGTGTACAGCCAAGCGGTGCATGACGACACCACGCCAGCCCACGATCGCGTGGTGATTCGCAACCAAGTGCGCAGCTATTTGCAAGCCAGCCGAGATTTATTTGGTCAGCCAGCACCCGCGCTTGACAAAAAACGGTCTCCTATCGCGCGCTCTAAGGCGCATGCACGACCAACGCCCCGCAGCACGACCCAAAGGACTTGATATGGCACTGACGCTGAACCACTACTCGATTCGCACCACCGACATGGCCGCCACCGAGCGTTTTTATGTCGACGTCTTGGGCTTGACCGTGGGACCGCGTCCACCGTTTCCGTTTCCGGGCTTGTGGCTTTACCGTGGACCGCACACCGAGGTGGCCAATGCGGTGGTGCATGTGATTGGCATCGACATGAACGACCCCGAGGGTTTGAAAAACTACTTGGGTGACCGCGACCTGGGTTCTTTGCATGGCAGTGGTGCGGTCGACCATGTGGCATTTTTTGCCGATGGTCTGGAGCAGATGCTCGACCACTTGGCCCAGATGAAGCTGGTGCCGCGTCAACGCACGGTGCCTGAAATCCATTTGCACCAGTTGTTTTTTGATGACCCCAGCGGTGTGGTGGTCGAGCTCAATTACCCCACGCATGAGAAATACGCGTTGGACGAAAAACTCGCGGCAGCTTCGGCTGCTTGATCTGAAGGCATACGCACGATGGCACGAATTCTGATTGTGGGTGGTTCACTGGGTGGCCTGATGGCTGCCAACATGCTGCTCAAAGACGGCCACGATGTGCGTGTGCTCGAGAAAGTGCGTGGCTCGATGGACGGGCGCGGCGCGGGCATCGTCACCCACGACGCCTTGACCGAGGGCTTGAAGCGCGCGGGCTTGGACGACTCGGAGTCTTTGGGCGTGGCCATTAATGGGCGCATGTCACTCAACCACGATGGCTCGGTGGGCATTCAGATTGACATGCCTCAGGTGCTCACCTCGTGGAGTCGCCTCTATCACCTGTTGCACCGCTTGGTGCCCGCTGAATGCTATGTGCAAGGCGTGTCGGTGGAGCGCGTGGAGCAATT
>CAIMWY010000050.1 GCA_903845315.1 uncultured Burkholderiales bacterium | reverse complement strand
GTCGATGTGGTCATCAACAACGCCGGGGCCACCCCGCGTGGTGATGTGGTGGAGCTTGACGACGAGGCTTGGCGCGCTGGCTGGGAGCTCAAAGTGTTTGGCTACATCAACACCACCCGCGCTTACTACCGCCGCATGCGTGCGCGGGGCAACGGTGTGATCCTCAACATCATTGGCCTGGGCGCGGAAAAGCTCGACCACAGCTACGCCGCAGGCTCGACCGGCAACGCCGCCTTGGTGGCCTTCACGCGCTCGGTGGGCAGCATCAGCCTGGACCATGGCGTGCGTGTCTTGGGCGTCAACCCTGGCTGGGTGGAAACCGACAAAGCCATTGCCTCCTTGCGCCGCCGTAGCCAGGAAGGTTGTGGCGACCCCGAGCGTTGGCGCGAGGCCTTGGTGGGCCACCCTGGTGGTCGACTGATTCAACCGCGTGAAGTGGCCGACATGGTGTGCCTGCTGGCCTCGCCGCGGGCCAGCGCGGTGTGCGGCACGGTGGTGTCCATCGACGGCGGCTATGGCGCACGCGCCTATCCCAAACCCGCTGCGTTTTAATTTTTCAGGAGGGCTGACATGCCGCAAGTCAAAGTCGGTGACATTCAGATGAACTACACGGTCCAAGGCGAGGGCGAGTGCTTGGTCATGGTGGGTGGCTATGCCAGTGGCAACTGGTCGTCGTGGGGGCCGCAGCTCAAGCGTGCCGCGCAAGACTTCAAGGTGCTGGCGTTTGACAACCGGGGCATTGGTGGCACCGACGCGCCTGACATGCCCTACACCACCCACATGCTCGCGGCCGATGCCTTGGGGCTGATGGACCAGTTGGGCATCGAGCGCGCGCATGTGTTGGGCAAATCTTTGGGGGGTGCCATTGCGCAGCACATGGTGTTGCAGCAACCCCAGCGCGTGCGCAGCTTGGCCATGACGTCTACCTTTGGCAAGCTGGGCCCACGGGGGCAAGACATGGTGCGCTGGTGGCTGGGCTCGGCCCAGGCCACGGGGGTGAACCGGTGTTTCTTAGAGGGCTTGCTGACTTATTTTTACAGCGAGGCGTACTACGAACAGCAGCACGAAAAAATCCATGCTGCGGTTGAGGTGATGTTGCAAGTCAACCGTCCCTTGCACGGTTACCTCAACACCGGCAACGCCTTGCTCACGCACGATGTGATGGCGCGCTTGGGCGAAATTACCTGCCCGACGCAAATTCTGATTGGCAAGAACGACATCATCACCACGGTCGAACACAGCCGGGCCTTGGCTGCCGCCATACCGAATGCTGAACTGCATGTTTACGAAGACACCTGGCACGGTTTCATGAGCGAGCGCCCCGAGGCGTTTGACGCAATGTTGCAATTTTTCAAACAACACTGAGTTTGACTTTTCTAGGAGCCCATCCATGACTACCACTTCTTCATTGCGCTTGACGCGTCGCCTGCTGTGCCTGTTGGGTGGCAGCTTGCTCATCAGCAGCGCCTTCGCACAGACTTGGCCCACCAAGCCGATCAAAATCATCTTGCCGTTTGCAGCAGGCGGCGGCGGTGACACAGTCATGCGTCCGATCTCGCAAAAACTCTCCGAAGCTTTGGGACAACAAGTGGTGCTGGAAAACATCACCGGCGCTGGCGGTGCCTTGGGCATGCGTGCTGCCCTTCGCGTTCCCACCGATGGGCATTTGTTTGTGGTCATTTCCAACACCCACGCCATCATCGAAACTTTGCAGCCCAATTTGGGCTACGTGACCTTGAAAGACTTTGTGCCCGTCACCAACATGGCGTCGCTGCCCTTGGTGCTGGTGGTCAACCCGAGCTTGCCGGTCAAGACCACGCAAGAATTGTTGGCCTTCGACAAACAACACCCAGGCAAGCTCAACTACGCCTCATCGGGCAGCGGCACCATCTACCACTTGGTGACCGAGCAGTTCAAGTACATGACCGGCAGCCAGATGACGCACGTGCCTTACAAGTCCAGTGCGGTGGCGCGCACCGACGTGATCAGCGGTCAGGTGGATTTGATGATCGATGGCTTGGCCACCATGAAGCCCTTCATCGAGTCGGGCCGTGTGCGCGCCTTGGGTGTAGGCGCAGCCACCCGCCATCCGCATTTGCCCAACGTGCCGCCAGTGGCCGATGCGGTGCCGGGCTTCAACGAAGACGCCTGGGTGGGCATGATGGCGCCTGCTGGCACACCCCAAGCCGCAGTGGATCGCATGAGCGCAGAAATCACCAAGTTGCTGGCCAACCCCGAGGTGCGAAAAATCTACACCGACCAAGGTATGACGGTTCAGGGCACAACGCCAGCGGCATTTGGTGCGACCATCAAAAACGACATCGACAAATGGGCGCACATCATCAAAACAGCCAAAGTCAAGGCGGACTGAGCACGGCGCGCCTGGGGGCGCTCACTGCGGCGTGCAGTGCACCGTGATCTTGGCGGCAGCCGCCCGCGCACGTGCCAAGGCGTTGCTGTTTTTGGCCAGCGCCACCGCCATGCGGCGGTAGGGGCGGGTGGTGGGCTTGCCGAACAAACGCACATCCACGCCGGGTTCGCTCAAGGCCTCGGCCACCCCGGTGAAGGTGGGGGCTGTGCCGTTTTGGCTGGCCAGCACCACGGCGCTGGCGCCTTCTACGGTGTCGATCTGCGGGATCGGCAAACCCAAAATCGCACGCGCATGCAAGTCGAACTCGCTCAGGTTTTGGCTGATCAAGGTCACCATGCCGGTGTCGTGCGGGCGCGGGCTGAGTTCGCTGAAGATCACTTCGTTGTTTGTCACAAAAAACTCCACGCCAAACAAACCTGCACCGCCCAAGTCAGAGGTCACTTTTTCGGCCATGTCTTGTGCTGCTTTCAGGTAGGCGGGGG
>CAIMWY010000049.1 GCA_903845315.1 uncultured Burkholderiales bacterium | reverse complement strand
CTTGTGTGCAGTCAGCGGCTGAGTGTGTGTCGTGGCTCATACAAGGTCCTTCATGGGCATGCAGTGCAAACAAGCCAAGAAAATACGAGTGCTGTTTGCGCTGCATCAAATAAGCGCGAACAAACCCGCAGCCCTATTTGATGTGGATCAAGTATTCCAAACCGATACTTAAAAACCTTGCGCAAACTTGCATGACAAAGGCATTAATTTGAGCCTTTAAGAATTCATTTGATCAGTGGCAAATAACCCAAATGAATTCTCATCAAGAGATCTACAACCTTAGTAGGGGTGATACACGCTGTGCAAGGGTTCGTAGATGTAAACGTTGCTCTGCGACACGTCGTTGTTGGCGATGGCATCGGCTTCGGTGAGGTAACCCTTGCCTGCAGCCAACAACACCGTGGCGTCTTTGAACTGCACCGCTTCGATGTCACGCAACAAGGTGGTGCCAGTGATGGCGTTGGTGGTGGGGTCGCGCAACACCATTTGCACATATTGACCATCGGCCGACAGGCTGAACTGGGACTGCGCTTTGTTGACATCCACATTCACCACGTCACGGCGGTAGTTGTCCACGGTGCCCAAGTCTTTGTCATACACCGAGTCGGAGGCACCCACGATGGTGTAGTCGCCGTTGGGCAAGATGTCGATGATGGTGTTCTCGGTGGTTTCCGGAGAAATGTTGATGGCGTGCTTGGCAAAGCTGCCTTCGGTGATGTCAGAGATGTGGCCCAAGGCAGCGCCTGCATCGTTGCTCAAACGCAAAATGCCTCCGCCATCAAAAGTCAGCTTGTTGACATTGGCCGGCAAGTGAATCGTGATCAAGGGGTCGGCATGGCTGATCAGCAAAAAGCCATCGCTGACCGTGGTGCCGGCTTGGTCTTTGGTGACCGGCGCAATGTCCCAATCGCCAATGCCCCCAGGCAAGGTGGCGGTGTTGTCTGAATGCACCGCCATGTTGACGTGCACATCAACAGTTTGGGTTTGGCTGACACCCAGAGCATCGTGTGCTTGCACATGAAACAAATAGTCGGTGACCGTGCTGTCAGCCGCAATGGCTTGTGCCCCAGTGGCCAACATGTTGATCTGCCCTGTTTTAGAGTCGATGGTGAACTGCGAGTAGTCTGCGTCACCCGCTTGGTGGGTGGCAAATTCAAACACGATGCCGCTGTCAGGACCGTCCGCATCGGTCGCCTTGATTTGCATCAGGTTGGCCGTGGCCGCTTGACCTTGCATGATGTCCACCGACGTGGGGTTGGACGACGAGAGCACCGGCGCATCGTTGGTGCCGGTGATGTTGATCCGCACCGTGCCAGTGGCTGTGCCGTCGGAGCTGGTGACGGTGAATTGGTCAAACACTTGCTGGGCAGCGGTGAGTTCGTTGTGCGCGGAGGATGCAACATACGTCCAGTCGCCATTGGCTTTCACGTTGAAAGTGCCATAGCTGCCCACCACATCGCGCCGCACCACAGCCAGTGCTTGACCCGTGTCGACGTCTGTCACCGTGATCTGGCCCGATGCGCTCAAGTCAGCTGCTGCATTGGTCTCTGATTTGTTTGGTGATGAATAACTGCTGACACTGGCTGCATCGTTCACACCAGTCACCGTGACTGTCCACGTGTTGGGGGTGGTCACCGTGCCATCAGACACCCCATAGTTCACCACCACTTGGGTGGTAGCACCTTGCGCAAGAGGCTGAAAGACAGCATTTGCAGGGTCGAGGCTGAAGCTGCGGGTGCTGGCGTCGTAGCTCACGCCGGCAGGCAAAGTCGAAGGCAAGACCACGCTCAGCACGTTGCCTAAATCCACGTCACTCGCGCCTGCAAGGGCGTTGAACACCACCGCTGCACCGTCCTCGGTGGCGGCAGCCACAGCGGCGGTCACAACCGGCGCATCGTTG
>CAIMWY010000048.1 GCA_903845315.1 uncultured Burkholderiales bacterium | reverse complement strand
TGCGTGCGCTTGTTGTTGCGGGTGCGATAGCCTTTGGTCAAGTTGCCCCAGGGGTCAACTGCTGCACGGCCTTCGCCGGTACGACCTTCGCCGCCACCGTGTGGGTGATCGATTGGGTTCATGGCAACACCGCGAACGGTTGGGCGAATGCCCATCCAGCGCTTGACACCGGCTTTGCCCAAACGGCGCAAGCTGTGCTCTTCGTTGGCCACTTCACCAATGGTGGCGCGGCATTCGATGTGGATCTTGCGCACTTCGCCCGAGCGCATACGCACCTGAGCGTAGATGCCTTCACGGGCGAGCAAGGTGGCCGAGGTGCCAGCCGAGCGGGCGATTTGCGCGCCGGCGCCTGGCTTTAACTCGATGCAGTGAATGGTCGAGCCCACAGGAATGTTGCGAATTGGCAAGGTGTTGCCTGCACGGATCGGAGCTTCCGCGCCGCTGAGCAAGGTCGCGCCAACTTCCAAACCACGCGGGGCAATGATGTAGCGGCGCTCACCGTCGGCGTAGCACACCAAAGCGATGTGCGCCGTGCGGTTAGGGTCGTACTCAATGCGCTCGACCTTGGCAGGAATCGCATCTTTGTTACGCACAAAGTCAACCACACGGTAGTGGTGCTTGTGACCGCCGCCCTTGTGACGGGTGGTGATGTGACCGTTGTTATTGCGACCAGCTTTTTGATGCTGCGCTTCAAGCAAAGGCGCATATCCCTCGCCCTTGTGCAGGTGATCACGAGTGACCTTGACCACGCCACGTTGGCCTGGTGAGGTGGGTTTGAGTTTGATAACTGCCATGATTAAGCGGCCTCCCCTGAGAGGTTCAGCTCTTGACCGGGCATCAGCGTGACATAAGCCTTGCGAACGTTGTCGCGGCGGCCCATGGTTTTGCCAAAGCGCTTGGCCTTGCCTTTGGTGTTCACCACAGAGACGCCTTTGACCTGCACCTTGAACATCAACTGCACGGCAGCTTTGATCTCGGGCTTGGTTGCGTCTTGCAGCACTTTGAATGTGACGGAATTGGATTTCTCAGCAACCATGGTGGCTTTTTCAGACACGATGGGGGCCACCAACACAGCCATCAGACGACCTTCGTCAAACTTTTGTGTGCTCATGCGAACATCTCCTTGAGTTTGTCGATCGCGCCTTTGGTCACGAGCACTTTCTTAAAGTGCACCAATGACACGGGATCAGCGTAACGTGGCTCAACAATCAAGATGTTGATCAAGTTGCGTGAGGCCAAGTAGAGGTTTTCGTCAACTTCTTCGGCAATCACCAAGACCGAGTCCAGGTTCATGGCTTTGAATTTGGCAGCCAACTGCTTGGTTTTGGGCGACTCTACTTTAAGTGAGTCGACCACCGCCAAACGGCCTTCGCGCGCCAGTTGCGAGAAGATCGAAGCCATACCTGCGCGGTACATCTTCTTGTTGATCTTTTGTGTGAAGTTTTCATCAGGGCTGTTCGGGAAAATCCGACCACCGCCGCGCCACAAAGGCGAGGAGGTCATACCTGCACGAGCCCGGCCAGTGCCTTTTTGTTTGAAAGGTTTTTTGGTCGAGTGGTGAACTTGTTCACGGTCTTTTTGTGCGCGAGTGCCTTGACGAGCGTTGGCTTGGTAAGCCACCACGATCTGATGAATCAGATCTACGTTGTAAGCGCGGCCGAACACGGTTTCAGGGGCTTCAAATTTTGAAGATGCCTGACCTTGGTCGTTCAGGAGTTCGAGCTGCATCAGTTCGCTCCTTTGACTTTAACGGCGGGGCGCACTGTGACGAAACCGCCCTTGGATCCGGGAATTGCGCCTTTGATCAGGAGCAAGCCACGGGCTTCATCGATGCGCACAACCGCCAAGTTCTGGGTAGTGCAAGTCTCGTCGCCCATATGGCCGGACATGCGCTTACCAGGGAACACACGGCCAGGGTCTTGCGCCATGGAGATCGAGCCGGGCACGTTGTGCGAACGGCTGTTACCGTGCGAGGCGCGCTGCGACTTGAAGTTATGACGCTTGATCGTGCCTGCAAAGCCTTTACCGATGGAGGTGCCTTGCACGTCCACTTTCTGGCCCACAGCAAACACGCTGGCCACAGGCACAGCAGCGCCAGCAGCGTACTGGGCTGCGGTATCAGCAGTCACTTTGAATTCTTGAATGATTTCGCCCGCCTCTACCCCTGCTTTGGCAAGGTGGCCGGCAATGGGCTTGGTCACGCGCGATGCTTTGCGCGAGCCGAAAGTTACCTGCAAGGCAACGTAGCCATCGTTCTCTTGGGTTTTGATCTGGGTCACGCGGTTGTTAGACACATCTACCACTGTGACGGGCACTGTGTCCCCATCATCAGTGAACAGACGCATCATGCCCACCTTGCGGCCCAGCAACCCTAGGGAGTTGCTCAGACTCATGTTTTTCTCCAAAACTTCCACCGCAGCGACTTCAATTGGCCACTGCGTTTTGACTGTGAAAGAAGGTTGATAAATCTCACCTTAAATCAAGGTGAGCCTTAAATTATAGCCCATCCGGCCATGACTGGCAAGCGGGGCGATTTTTCAAGTCTTTTTGAAGCCATTTCAGACCTCGCCAAGAAGGCCGGCAACGAATTTGCCGGCCTTCTTGGCTGGTTTTGCATCACTGCAATTTGATTTCGACGTCCACGCCAGCGGGCAGGTCGAGTTTCATCAAGGCGTCGACTGTTTTGTCAGTCGGGTCCACGATGTCCATCAAGCGCTGGTGCGTGCGAATTTCGAACTGGTCTCGGCTGGTTTTGTTGACGTGCGGCGAGCGCAGGATGTCAAAGCGCTTCATGCGGGTCGGCAGGGGCACGGGGCCCTTGACGATCGCGCCGGTGCGCTTGGCAGTGTCAACGATCTCAGCAGCAGACTGGTCGATCAGTTTGTAATCAAAGGCCTTCAGGCGAATGCGAATTTTTTGTTTTGCGGACATGCGTTTGCTCCAAACGTCGGCTTACGCCAGGATCTTGGCAACAACGCCAGCGCCAACCGTGCGGCCGCCTTCGCGAATCGCAAAGCGCAGACCTTCTTCCATGGCAATCGGGTTGATCAGCTTCACAGTGATCGAGACGTTGTCCCCAGGCATCACCATCTCTTTGCCTTCTGGCAACTCAATAGCGCCCGTCACATCTGTTGTGCGGAAGTAAAACTGGGGACGGTAGTTGTTGAAGAACGGCGTGTGACGGCCGCCCTCGTCTTTGGACAAGACATAGATCTCGCCCGTGAAGTGCGTGTGCGGCTTGATCGAGCCGGGCTTGCACAGCACTTGGCCGCGCTCGACGTCTTCGCGCTTGGTGCCGCGCAGCAAAATGCCCACGTTGTCACCGGCTTGTCCTTGGTCCAGCAGCTTCCTGAACATCTCCACCCCAGTGCACGTGGTCTTGACCGTGTCTTTGATGCCCACAATCTCGATCTCCTCGCCCACCTTGACCACACCGCGCTCAATACGCCCAGTCACCACCGTGCCGCGTCCCGAGATCGAGAACACGTCTTCCACTGGCATCAAGAACGCACCATCAATGGCGCGGTCTGGCGTGGGAATGTAGGTGTCCAGCGCCTCGGCCAGCTTCATGATCGCCTCTTCGCCCAGCGCGCCCTTGTCGCCCTCCAGCGCCAGCTTGGCTGAGCCGTGGATGATCGGCGTCTTGTCGCCAGGAAACTCATACTTGTCTAGGAGCTCACGCACCTCCATCTCGACCAGCTCAAGCAGCTCAGCATCGTCGACCATGTCGCACTTGTTCAAAAACACAATGATGTAAGGCACGCCCACTTGGCGGGCCAACAAAATGTGCTCGCGCGTTTGGGGCATCGGGCCGTCAGCGGCCGAGCACACCAAAATGGCGCCGTCCATCTGCGCCGCGCCCGTGATCATGTTCTTGACATAGTCAGCGTGGCCGGGGCAGTCCACGTGCGCGTAGTGACGGTTCTTCGTCTCGTACTCCACGTGCGCTGTGTTGATCGTGATGCCGCGCGCTTTTTCTTCGGGCGCTGCGTCAATTTGGTCGTACGCCTTGGCCGTGCCGCCATACTTGGCCGCCAGCACCGAGGTGATGGCCGCTGTCAAGGTCGTCTTGCCGTGGTCAACGTGTCCAATTGTGCCCACGTTGACGTGGGGCTTGGTCCGTTCAAATTTCTCTTTTCCCATTTCAATTCTCCAAAGAACAATGCCCGTGTATTGGTTTAATGTTTGCACCCAATTGCTGATTCACTTCGCACGGGCACGAAGTGGCACTGGATCGCAGACAGCTCAACAAATTCCTTTATTTAGCTCTCGAAGCCACAATGGCTTCGGCGACGTTGCGCGGGGCTTCCGCGTAGTGTTTGAACTCCATCGAGTACGTTGCACGGCCTTGCGACATGGAGCGCAAAGTGGTGGAGTAGCCGAACATTTCAGACAGGGGCACTTCGGCCTTGATGGCTTTGCCGCCACCGACCATGTCTTCCATGCCTTGGACCATGCCGCGGCGTGATGACAAATCGCCCATCACGTTGCCGGCGTAGTCTTCGGGAGTCTCCACTTCGACCGCCATCATGGGCTCCAAAATCACAGGGCTGGCTTTGCGGCAACCTTCTTTGAAACCAAAGATGGCGGCCATTTTGAATGCCAACTCGTTGGAGTCCACATCGTGGTACGAGCCAAAGTGCAGCGTGACCTTCACGTCCACCACGGGGTAGCCGGCGAGCACGCCTTGGCCCAAGGCTTCGTTCACGCCTTTTTCAACCGCAGGGATGTACTCACGGGGCACCACGCCGCCTTTGATGGCGTCGACAAACAAGAAGCCTTTGCCAGCTTCTTGCGGTTCGATTTTGAGCACCACGTGGCCGTATTGGCCCTTGCCGCCGGACTGGCGCACAAACTTGCCTTCGGCGTCTTCCACTGTCTTGCGAATGGTCTCGCGGTAAGCCACTTGGGGCTTGCCCACGTTGGCTTCCACGCCGAACTCACGCTTCATGCGGTCAACAATGATCTCCAAGTGCAACTCGCCCATGCCGCCGATGATGGTCTGGCCAGACTCTTCGTCGGTGTTGACGCGAAAAGAAGGGTCTTCCGCAGCCAAACGCGACAATGCGATGCCCATTTTTTCTTGGTCGGCTTTGGTTTTGGGCTCGACCGCTTGGCGAATCACAGGCTCTGGGAATACCATGCGCTCCAAGGTCAAGATGGCGGTGGGGTCACACAAAGTCTCGCCTGTGGTGACGTCTTTCAAACCCACGCAGGCAGCGATGTCGCCGGCGCGAATCTCGTCCACCTCTTGGCGGTTGTTGGCGTGCATTTGCACGATCCGCCCGATGCGCTCTTTCTTGCCGCGCACGGGGTTGTACACCGTATCGCCCTTGGACAAAACGCCTGAGTAAACCCGCACAAAAGTCAACTGGCCCACAAAGGGGTCGGTCATCAATTTGAATGCCAAGGCCGAGAATTTTTCGTTGTCCGCAGCTCTGCGCGATGTGGGCTTTTCGTCTTCATCAAAGCCTGGAACGGGCGGCACATCCAGCGGCGAGGGCATGAGCTCAATGACGGCGTCCAACATGCGCTGCACGCCCTTGTTTTTAAACGCTGTGCCGCACAGCATCGGCTGGATCTCGCACGCGATAGAGCGAATGCGCAATCCGGCTGTGATTTCTTCTTCAGTCAAATCACCTTCTTCAAGGTATTTGTTCATCAGCTCTTCATTGGCTTCGGCTGCGGCTTCAACCATCTTCTCGCGCCACTCTTTGGCCAAGGGCAACAAGTCGGCAGGGATTTCTTCAAAAGTGAACTTCATGCCTTGGGAGGCTTCGTCCCAAAGGATGGCCTTCATTTTGCGCAGGTCCACCACGCCAGTGAAGTGCTCTTCGGCGCCAATAGGAATCACGATCGGCACGGGGTTGGCCTTGAGGCGCAACTTCATTTGCTCAACGACTTTGAAGAAGTTGGCGCCTGTGCGGTCCATTTTGTTGACAAAGGCCAAGCGCGGCACTTTGTACTTGTTGGCCTGACGCCAAACCGTTTCGGATTGGGGTTGCACGCCGCCCACAGCGCAGTACACCATGCAAGCACCGTCGAGCACGCGCATCGAGCGCTCGACTTCGATGGTGAAGTCCACGTGGCCCGGGGTGTCAATGATGTTGATGCGGTGCTCTTCAAAAGAAGTGTCCATGCCCTTCCAGAAGCAGGTCGTCGCGGCCGACGTGATCGTGATGCCGCGCTCTTGTTCCTGTTCCATCCAGTCCATGGTGGCAGCACCATCGTGCACTTCACCGATTTTGTGGTTCACGCCGGTGTAAAACAAAATACGCTCAGTCGTGGTGGTCTTGCCAGCGTCGATGTGCGCTGAAATACCAATGTTGCGATAGCGCTCAATGGGGGTATTGCGAGCCATGATGGATCCTTGGGTTGGTCTTGAATAACAGTGAGACAGGCTGCAACGTCACACGACACTGCAGCCTGGCGGGCGAGGCCTTTGTGAGACCTGCGCCGGTTCCGCTTTAGAAACGGAAGTGCG
>CAIMWY010000047.1 GCA_903845315.1 uncultured Burkholderiales bacterium | reverse complement strand
CTTGTGTGCCTCCATCGTGGCACCCCCGCCTGTGTTCAACACGGGCTTGACCCAGCCTTTTCCTCTGGCGCATGCACTGCTTCCCTTTGAAGCCGCGCACATCGCGTCTGTCACTGCCCCGCCACTGCCCTCGCGCGGGCCGCCTGCACTTTTCCTCTGACCGTTGACGTGGGTCTTGGGCGTTTGCCCGGACCTGGTTTGTGGGCATGGCCGCCGCGCGCTGCCATGTCTTCGAGTTGGCAGGAAATTATTCATGGAAAAAATCAAAACCCTCAGGCGAGGTGAATCGCTTTTTCACTCGGGCCAGTTCGGCTCGGTTTGGCGTCTGATCCGAGGTCTGGTCAGGATTGAAAGGCAAGGGCAAGACGGCCCCACATTGGTTCAGTTGGCTTTGCCTGGTGATTTGCTGGGCATCGAATCCCTGTTCGAAGAACCCTATGTATTCAGCGTCACAGCACTAACGCCTGTTGTCGCAAACGAGCAAGTGCTGAACTTCGAGTTGTCTCGTTTCAGTGTTATCACGCAAGGGTATTTGCAGCAGCAACGTCGCATGCACGACATGATGAAGATGCGCACCGGCTGTGTGGCTGAGCGCATTGCCTACTTGCTTAAGTTGTTGTCCCTCCAACCAGACGGATCTCAATCCTCACTGGACCGCCGCGGCTTACCCGTCCTCAAAGACTTGGCATGCATCGTTGACACATCCGCCGAGACCGTCTGTCGTGAACTCAATGCCTTCATGCCTGCGCGCGTGTACCAACGACCACCCTTAGCCTTGGTGGCATGAAGGACATGGCGAGGAAACTTTTTCTGCCCAAGACGCTGCGCCAGCGCCTTGCAAAACACCTAAATCAGCACGAACAGCAAGCCGTGACACATGTGAACCAACCGCATCACGAATATATAGAAAGTAAAAAAATGAAAAAATTCAAACCCAATTCAATAACTGTTTTGACGCTTTCGCTCATGGCGTCGTCTGTGCAAGCGCAACACAACAAAGAAACAGAATCCTTTTTGGATGCCATTACAGTGACTTCCACCAAAGAGAAGAGCACGATCAAGGAAACCCCAGCTTCGATTGGCGTGATTTCGCAAGAGTCCATTCGCCTCATCGGCCCTACGCATCCTCAAGAACTGCTTGGACAAGTGCCTGGGGTCGCAGTTGGGGTCACGAATGGTGAGGGACACAACATGTCCATCCGCCAACCGTTCTCGACAAATCCCGTATATCTCTACCTTGAAGATGGCATTCCTACGCGCGCAACTGGGTTCTTTAATCACAACGCACTTTATGAAGTCAATATCCCTCAAGCAGCCGCTGTTGAAGTCATTCGTGGGCCAGGGTCAGCGCTGTATGGATCAGATGCTATTGCGGGGACTGTAAATATCATTACACGAGCACCTGAAAAAACAAATGGTGTGAGTACAACCGTTGAGGTTGGTAGTTTTGGATGGAAGCGAGTATTGGCTGATGGGACCTTTGGCGCTGACCAAGACGGAGGACTTCGAATTAGCGTCAACCGCTCGCATACGGATGGATGGCGTGACACGACGGGCTATGACCGAACCAGTGCGAATTTCCGCTGGGACCAAGTCATAGACAACAACACGTTTGTCAAGACCATATTGGGTTATACAAACATTGATCAGCAAACGGGTGCGAATTCATCGCTGACCCGCGCCGATTATGAAAACAACCCGACTAAAAATAATTTTTCAATAGCTTACCGTAAGGTGGAGGCGGTGAGACTTTCTAGTGAAATTACCCATTACCAAGGCGACGATGTGTTCACTGTCACGCCGTATGCCCGATACAACAAGATGGATCTGAACGGTTCCTACAACCTGAGTTCAGACCCTCGTATTGAAAACACCGCTGTGACTTCACTTGGTATTTTGACGAAGTGGAGAAAGGACTTAGGCGGAGCGTGGAAGACGAGATTGATCATGGGTTTTGATGCTGAGAGAAGTCCAGGGTCCCGCACAGAAGATGCATTGACTTTGACCAAAACAGGGACAGGAGCCAACACGAATTACACGGGGTACACGGTCGGCTCCCGAATTTACGACTACAACGTTGTTTTTCAATCTGAGTCAATTTACTCGCACATACAACTGCAACCAAGCGACAAGACTTCTGTGACGATGGGTCTGCGATATGACCACATTACTTTTGACTTAGATAATCATCTTTCAAGCAACGTCCTTGCCGGAGGTAAGTATTACGGTCAAACTGCGGATACCCAAAAATCATTTAGCCGTGCTTCGCCAAAGCTTGGATTGACACATTTGCTTGACTCTAAAACAAGTTTGTACGCGTCGCACAATCAGGGTTTTAGGGTGCCCTCGGAATCGCAATTGTTTAGGGCTGGAAACGACACTACTACAGCCCTTGCCAGCGCCAAGGCGCTACTGGCTTTGAGTTTGAAACCAATCCTCGCCAAGCAGTCTGAATTTGGTGTGCGTGGTTCTTCTTCAGGTATCGACTACGACATCGTGGCCTATCGCTTGGAGAAATACGATGACTTGGTGTCGCAAAAGGATTTAGCTACCAACGTGACAACTTCAGTGAACGCCGGCAAGACACAGCATCAGGGGGTTGAGTTTGCTTTGGGGACTAATTTGGATAAGGCTTGGCGAGTGGACAGTGCATTGAGCTTTGCCAGTCATAAGTACATTGATTGGGTCACTTCCAGCGCCGATTACTCAGGAAAGACGATGGAGGCTGCCCCAAAAACCATCGCCAACACTCGTCTAACCTGGCGTCCCAATAGCCAGAATTTGGCGCAATTGGAATGGATTCACCTCGGTTCCTACTGGCTTGAGGCAACCAATAGTCCTAGCTATGGTAAGTACGAAGGGCACGAAGTTTTCAACCTAAGGGTGAGCCATTCCTTGACTAAGGACGTAAACCTTTTTGGTCGTATCACTAATTTGACAGATAAGAGGTACGCAGACAGCGCATCTGTTTCTTCGAGTACCGCTGTGTTCTCGCCCGCCTTGCCCAGAGCTTTTTACACAGGTGTAGATGTTCGCTGGTAAATCAGGTCATTCGAAAATGAAAATACCCCCATGGTTCTCCAAATTGATCGCACTCGCTGTGATCTTGTGCAGCTCAGTGCATAGCTTGGCGCAACATACGCATGTTGCATCCAGTCGGCGACCGCAGCTTTCCATGGGGGCAGCTTTCAGTCCAGATGGACGGCTTTGGGTTGTAGGGCTTGATTCGGGTGGAAAAATGTTCGTGAAACACACGACATTTCCAGGCCCGATTGAGTTCTCTTCGCCTCAGATTCTTGATACTGGATCAGATGAAGTCTCCGCTGATGGTGAGAACCGTCCAAAAATTGCCTTTGGTCCAAACGGTTGGGTTGTCATCAGCTACACCCAGCCACTTGCTAAGCCATATACGGGTTTCATTCGAATGCTACGCAGTACAGATGGCGGCAAGACCTTTTCTGCACCTTTCACCGTCCATCAAGATCGGCAAGAAATCACGCATCGATTTGAGTCCATTGCGTTTGATGCCAAAGGTGATTTGCACACGCTCTGGATAGATAAGCGTGATCAACCGCCGCGCAACTCAGGCAAAAGCTATGTGGGTGCAGCTATTTACAGAAATGTCTCGCGAGATGGAGGCGCTACGTTTGAGCCTGATACCAAAGTGGCAGATCATTCGTGTGAATGTTGTCGTATTGCATTGGCTCAGAACCAAGCGGGTGAGTTACAGGCAATGTGGCGCCATATTTTTGGAGAGCAAACGCGCGACCATGCATTGTCGAGCGTTGAGACCAAACTGCCTAACCAAATTAACCAAATCACACGTGCTAGCTATGACGATTGGAAAATTAATGCGTGTCCCCATCATGGACCAGGCCTTGCATTGAATGCCACAGAGACAAAGGGCGGGTATCACGCGGTTTGGTTTGGACTGCGCCAAGAGAAAGATCAGACCGTTGGAGGGGTGAGGTATGCAAGACTGAGCGCCATAGGGGAGCCATTGGCTCACACCTTAACAATGCTTCCTGATGCACGGGCTGAACATGCCGACGTGATGTCTTACAAGGAAAACGTAGCTATCGTCTGGCGCAGCTCTGAGGGTAAAAGGACCAGCTTGAAAGCTTGGTTATCACGTGACAGTGGGAAATCATTTGAATTAAAAAATATTGCCGAGACTGCTGGAAATAACGATCATCCGCGCCTGGTTCAACTTGGCTCTCGAATGGCAGTGGTCTGGCGTCTATCTGAAGATATCAAAGCATATGAAATTATTTTTTAAACACGTCGTTCTGTCTTTGGTATTGTTTCAACTGGGCGCGCCTCTGATGTCTTTGGCGCAACATGACCGCGCTGTTGGCACCCCAGCAAAAACTTCCGCCCTTGTTGTTCGATCATTTGATGAAACAACATGGACAAATCTTGTCAAGCAAGGCCCTCGACCCATGGCCTATTTATTCACCACTTCTTATTGCAGTACATGTCCTGAAGCCTTTGAGGTTCTCAATAGGACAGTGAAAAAACATGGGAAGAGGATCGACTTGGCTGCAGTCATGATGGATGTCAGTGGCAAACAGGCTTTGCGGCATGCCAGTCACTTTAGTGGCCTCACGCAGTTATATTCTTTTGATGGTTTTGAACCAGCGATTCGTGAAAGTGTTGATCCTCAATGGCCCAATGTAACGCCCTTCATTGTGTTGATTGATCGTCATGGTGGTTTGCAAAAAACAATCGGCCCACCTTCGCCAAGCATGTTGAAGCGTTGGCTTTTATAAATTTTCTTTTTGGAGATATGCATGAAATTTTCTAAACACCTCATCACCGCCGCACTTGGCGCTGCTTGCGCTGCCAGCGCTTTCGCGCAAAACGTCACCATCACCGACGCTTGGGCCCGTGCCACCGTGCCCGGTCAAAAAGCCACCGGTGCTTTCATGAAGCTCACCGCCAAAGAGAACGCAAAGCTGGTGGGCGTGAGTAGCCCCGTGGCTGGCGTGGCCGAGATTCATGAAATGAAAATGGACAAAGACATCATGAAGATGGCGGCCTTGCCCAATGGCTTGGACTTGCCTGCAGGCAAAGCCGTCGAACTCAAGCCAGGCAGCTATCACGTGATGTTGATGGACCTCAAAGCCCCTATCCTCAAAGACAGCACAGTCCCCGTGACCTTGGTGTTTCTAGATGCCAAGGGTGTCAAAACCAATATCGAGGTCAAACTGCCTGTGAGTGCACAGATGCCAGCCATGGCCCATGACCGCATGCATGGCGACCACAAGCACTGAGCTGTCAGCGGCTTGGGCGTTTAGGTTTGGTTTAATCCATGCACACACTTCCTTCAGGAGACACGCATGAGCAACCCCAGCGGTTTTGATTTCACCAAGTTCGTTCCGGGCTTTGATTTTTTGAAAAACCTCACGCCCGGCGGGGGCAGCGCCTCCAACGCGGCGCCGGGCTGGGTGGCGCCCACGCTCGACCCGGAAGAATTGGACAAGCGCATTCAAGAGCTGAAGACGGTGCACTTCTGGCTAGAACAAAACGCCAAAGCCGTGGGGGCCACCATTCAAGCCCTCGAGGTGCAGCGCATGACGCTGGCTACTTTGAAGGGCATGAACATGAGCTTCCAAGACTTGGCGGAGTCTTTGAAGGTGAAGCCGCAACAAGACGCCAAGCCTGAATCTAAGTACACCTTCACGCAGAGTGAGCCGACGCCTGCACAAACGGCAGAGCCAGCGCACACCGCCGATCACGAGCCCAGCGCTCAGGCCAAATCCAAAAAGACCGCCAAAGCCAACCCCAACAAAGCCAACCCCAACAAAGCCGCAGCCGGGGTAGACCCCGCCCACTGGTGGGGCGCCTTGACCGACCAGTTTCAGCACATCGCCACCCATGCCATGCACGACATGGCGCATCGCGCCACGGTCCATGCGCAAGCGCCGGCAGGCGCCGCCAGCAGCAAAACGCCCCCAGCTGCGGCCAAAAAAACTACGACTACCCGCAAGCGTTCTACAGCCGCTGCTAAATCCTCAACGCGCAAAACTGCTGCGGCCAAGCCCAAGCGATGAAGTTGTTTCCCTACGGCCATGCCACCCATCCGCAATGGCGCATGGCCGCCGGTTTGGTGCTGGCGCAGTTGCGCGCTCACATGGCCTTGCCGGAATACGCCAGTGCGCCGCCTTTGGGCTTGCTCTACATCACCGACCATTACGCGCCATATGCGCAAGAGCTGCTGGGCTATGTGAGCGCCGAGTTGCCCGAAGTCACCGACTGGTCGGGCACGGTGGGTGTGGGCGTAGCCGCCAACAACGTGGAGTACTTTGACGAGCCTGCGCTGAGCGTGATGCTGTGCGACATCTCGCCCGAGCACTACCGGGTGTTCAGTGGCGTGGCACCGCTGGTGCAGGGTGGACAAGGTGGCAGCCACTTTGTGCCGCACACCGCGCTGTTGCATGCCGATGCCCAAACCCCGGATATGCCAGAACTGATTGCCGAACTGGCGCAACGCACGGTCAGTGGCTATGTGTTTGGTGGTTTGGCCTCTAGCCGCCAACAGGTGGTGCAATTTGCCCAGCGCGGCGATGGCAACATGGCAGGGCAAGGCAAGGCCGATGGCGTGTTTTTGGGTGGCTTGAGCGGTGTGGCCTTTGATGCCGAGGTGTCCATGGTGTCGCGCGTGACGCAAGGCTGTTTGCCGATTGGCCCTGTTCACATCATCACGTCGGTGGACAACCATGTGGTGTTGACCTTGGACGACGAACCCGCCTTGGATGTGTTGGTGCGTGACCTGCACATCGACCTGGCGCAACGTCAACAGGCCTTGACCAAAGTACGCGCCACGCTGGTGGGCTTGGCGCCAGCGCATGACGCGGCGATCAAGCGTACGGGTGAGTTTGGCGATGCGGTGCTGGTGCGTCACATCATTGGCTTAGACCCTGCGCAGCGTGCGGTGGCGGTGGCCCAGCCCGTGGAGGTGGGCATGCGGCTGACGTTTTGCGAGCGCAATGTAGCCGCTGCGCGGGCAGATTTGATGCGGATAGGCGCTGAAATTCGTGAAGCACTGGAACCTGAAGACATGTCGGCAGAACTGGCGGGTGTGCTGAGCGGCGAGACCTCGGCCAGCCCGCACCCCGCCCGGCGCATGGCCGGTGCGGTGTATGTCAGCTGTGCGGGCCGTGGCGGGCCGCACTTTGGCGGGCCCAGTGCCGAGCTGCACATCGTGCGCCGTGCCTTGGGCGATGTGCCGCTGGTGGGCTTTTTTGCCGGCGGCGAAATTGCCCATCAAAACCTGTACGGCTACACCGGCGTGCTGACCGTGTTCACCACCGAGGCTTGATCGGCTTGCGGCTCAAACCCCGCGCGCACGGTCTTGTTTGAACTGGGTGCGAAACGCGCCGAACTGTCCTACCTCCAAGGCCTCGCGCACTTCGCGCATGAGGTTCAAGTAGTAGTGCAGGTTGTGGATGGTGGTGAGCATGGGGCCGAGCATTTCGCCGCAGCGGTCTAAGTGGTGCAAGTAAGCGCGGCTGAAGCCGCCACTGACACTGCCATCGGCGCGCGTGTGGCCTTGGCAGGTGTAGCAGGTGCAGGTGCTGTCGAGCGGGCCGTGGTCGGCCTTGTGGCGGGCGTTGCGAATTTTCAAATCCCCAAAACGCGTAAACATGGTGCCGTTGCGGGCGTTGCGGGTGGGCATGACGCAGTCAAACATGTCCACGCCGTCGGCCACGCCTTGCACCAAGTCTTCGGGCGTGCCCACGCCCATCAGGTAGCGGGGCTTGTGCGCCGGCAGCCGGTGCGGCGTGTGCGCCATGATCTCCAGCATCTGTTCTTTGGGCTCGCCCACACTCACGCCGCCAATGGCGTAGCCCGGAAAGTTCATGTCCACCAAGGCGTCGAGCGACTCTTGGCGCAGGTTGGTGAACATGCCGCCTTGCACAATGCCAAACAAGGCGTTGGGGTTTTCCAAGCGCGCAAATTCAGCCTTGCTGCGCACCGCCCAGCG
>CAIMWY010000046.1 GCA_903845315.1 uncultured Burkholderiales bacterium | reverse complement strand
TTTGATTCTGGCGACACCACCGGTTTTGCCACGGATCTGAAACTATTGCCTTCGGCATCGAGTTTCAATAATGTCGCGCAAAAGTATGGCTTTGCTATTCTGCCCGAGCCGATTGCTTATGACGCCAACTCTAACCCGCAAACGGTGCTTGCCACCTTGACGCAGTCGGCCTCCACCACCTGGAACGGGGTAGATACTTGGTCCGAAAAAATCTATGCCCCAGGCTCTAGCGCTACCGTAGGTTTTACAGAGACTGAAAAAGGCTACTACACCTTTCTCAGCCTGGCCAGCGGCAAGATTTTGTACGGCGGTTTGGATGGTTCCTGGCCCATTACCATCGGTGGTGGATCTGTACCTAGCGACAACTCATTGACCGGCATAGGTCAGCGGGACACTCTTTGGGGCTCCAATGTCGATGTGGTCAAGGGCCAAACTTACCAGTTCAAGTTTGATTACTGGAACAATATATTTGGGTACAACACTGAAAGCCCTACAGCTGATAACCGGACCTTTATTCAGGCATTTATCAATGGCACCCAGGCCATGGTCACACGAAATAACAGTACGGGAACGGTCACCGTCAACTACACCGCAACGTCGACCGGAACGATTCCCCTTGAGCTGGCTGCACATGGCTGGATGGCTGCTGGTGATTTTGCGCTGGACAATATTTCTTTTGCTCAGACCACGCCGTCCAACGGTTCCGGCTCGTTGGTGCCCGGCAGCAATACGGGGTACACGGACAGCGCCAACGGCACCAGTGTGGCGCCAACCAGTTACAGCGGCGGCTCGGTCAATGCCATGGCTGGCAACGACTTCATTGGGGTTGCTGCAGGCGTCAATCTGCAAAGCACCTTGGCCAGTGGCGGCAGCTACATCAATGGCGGCGCGGGGGTGGATACGCTGGTGTTGCAAGCGGGCACCACGCTCAACCTCATTGCCCTGACCAATGGCCAAACCGCGCATCCGATCCAGCAGGTGGAGGTCTTCAAACTGCAAGGCACCTCCAGCCTGACCTTGTCGGCCAACGATGTGTTGAGCTTGGGCGGCAGCAACGCCACCACCATGAGCGGCTATGGCACGGCCACGGGCAAAGTTCAATTGGTGGTGGAAGCCACGGGCACTGACTCGGTGGTCCTCACGCCCTTGGCGCTTGATGCTGTGACCACCAATGGTGTGGTGGGCAACACCGGCCTGGCGGGGACCTGGAGCGCGGGCACCAACATCACCATTGGCTCGACCAGCTACCAGGTTTACAACCACAGCACCACCAACGCGCAGGTGCTGGTCTCGGGTGGCGCCACGGTCAATCCGAGTGGCAACGCCAGCGCCTCGCAAGCCGTGGCCATCACCACAGTCTCGACGAATGGGGCAGCTGCCAGTTATACGGAGAATTTTGAAAGCGGTACCAGCTCCGTAGCAGGCAACTTGTTGAACACGGCATCGCCGCCCACCTATACCACCACCACAACACTTAACACGCTGGCTGCCAAGGTTTCTACGGCAGCTTGGGACATCAGCATGCTTGACCACTGGTACGGATGGCAGGCGAATCAATCCCGAGACCCTGTCAATGAACTGAAAATAAAAACAGGCGCACTTTCGCCCACCAATTCGGTAAACAGCGCCTTAGACGGCATGGTAGGCACCGATGGCCGACTGCAAATGGGCTTGGATGGCAATGATTTGGGGTCAACAGCAACAAATCCCAACAACACAGGTTCAAACGACCCTCGCATATACAACTTCACCTCTAAGGCGGGTCCTTTTTCATCCGTAACTTTCAACTCGATTGGCCTGGACAACCGTGTCTACAACACAGGACTGACCACCACGGATTGGTCTTACCCGCAGGTCGAGTTCTATGATGCACAAGGCAATGTGGTTTACCGGCAGGATTTTCTGACGAATGGTTCGTTCACCCAGCTCGATGTATTCACCGCGACCCTGCCTACGGGCGTGACGGCCACATCCTTCGGGTTTATGACGCTCAACGCCGACCGCTGGTTCATGGATGATTTGAAAATGACCCCCGCGGCCAGTGGCACTGTGGGGAGCGCGGGCACCACCGCCGACACCACGCCGTTGATCTCGGGCACCTACGCCACCACCCTCAACGCGGGTGATGTGGTCAAAATCTATGACAACGGGACTTACCTGGGCGACGCCACCATCAACCCGGCCACCCACACCTGGACCTACCAAGTGGGCACCGCAGCCGCAGCCGGTAGCCACGCCTACACTGCAAAAATAGTGAACGGCGCCTCAACAGTGTCCACGTCCAACAGCTATGCCGTGAACATGGTCACCCCCGTGGTGCTGGACTTGAACCACGACGGCGTGCTGGACTACAGCCAGGTTTCGATGGACGTGAACGGCGACGGCATGTTGGACACCACCGCGTGGGTGGGCGCCAAAGACGGCTTGCTGATGCACGACGCTTATGGCGACGGCTCGGTGCGCAGCACCAGCCAGTTTGCCTTTGCGCGAAGCGCTGGCGAGACCGACTTGCAAGGCCTGGCCGCGCAGTTCGACAGCAACCATGACGGCGTGCTCAACGCCAAGGACGCGCAGTTTGGCGAGTTTGCGGTGTGGCAAGACGCCAACCAAAACGGCGTGGCCGATGCGGGCGAGGTCAAGCACCTGATCGACCTGGGCATCACCGCCATCAACCTGACCAGCGACGGCGTGGTGCGCACCCCCGCAGCAGGCGTGACCGAAGCCGGCCACACCACAGCCCAACTGACCAACGGCACCCAGATGCTGGTGGCCGATGCAGCCTTTGCCTACACGCTGGGCAACGACACCACGAAAACCATGGACCCCGGATCTTCGTCCGGGGTGACAAGTGCTGTCATCCCGACTGAAGGGCCTGTCATCCCGGCCTCAGCATCTGTCATCCCGGCCTCCGAGCCGGGATCCACCAACCCCGTCATCGCCTTCAAGCTGAACGTGGCCGACGTATTGGCCACACCGACAGACGCGAGCGGCAAACACACCGTTCACGTCAACGGCGACAGCAACGACACACTGAACCTGAGCAACCTCTTAGGCACCGGCGCAGCGCCAGGCGCATGGGCAGCATCAGGCGCAGTGCAAGAAAACGGCCAGACCTTCAACAGCTACACCTACAGCGCAGACCCCACCCTGCAGGTGCTGGTGGACAACCACTTGCAGCATGTGACCTTGTCCTAAAAATGTAGGAGCCCACCCCGTGGGCGATTGGTCTCCTGTATTTGTGGGAGCCCGCCCTGTGGGCGATTGGATGCGCACCGCCATATCGCACCATCGCCCACAGGGTGGGCTCCTACAAACAGTAGGTCATCCCGGACCCTCTGTATGTCATCCCGGGCGTTCTTTTGTCATCCCGGGCTTGACCCGGGATCCATCAAGCCCGTCGGAGCTGAAGCTCCGACCTACGGCGGGATCCACCACCCCGTCGGAGCTGAAGCTCCGACCTACAGTTGGTTTTGTAGGTCGGTGGCTTTAGCCCCGACGGGCTTTCAGCGTGTTCGCCTTGCCAGGTCTTGCATCAGCGCGCGCACGCCGTATGTCCAGGGTGCCGCTTGGTCGCTGGTGGTGACGCGGTTGAACAAGGTGCCCAGCTTGGGGGTGGACACGGCCACGGTGTCGCCCACCACATGGGTAAAGCCCTGGCCGGGTCCGTGGCGGTCTTGCGTGGGGGCAAACATGGTCCCTAAAAACAGCATCATGCCGTCAGGGTACTGGTGGTATTTGCCCATGGCTTGTGCGGCCAGGTCCAGCGGGTCGCGGCTGATCTGGCTGATCGAACTGGCGCCTTCCATGACAAAGCCTTCGGGGCCACGGACCACCATGTGCAGGTCGCACTGGCGCACATCGTCGATGCTGAAGTGTGCGTCAAACAAACGGATAAAAGGGCCGATGGCGCAGCTGGCGTTGTTGTCTTTGGCTTTGCCCAGCAGCAGGGCGCTGCGGCCTTCAAAGTCGCGCAGGTTCACGTCGTTGCCCAGCGTGGCGCCGACCACTTCGCCGCGCGAGTTGGTGGCCAAAACGATTTCGGGTTCGGGGTTGTTCCATTGGCTGGCGGGGTGCAAACCCACCTCGGCGCCGGTGCCCACCGCGCTCAGGGGCTGGGATTTGGTGAAAATTTCAGCGTCCGGTCCAATGCCGACTTCAAGGTACTGTGACCACACGCCTTGGGCCAGCAACACGTCTTTGAGTTGGGCCGCTTCGGGGGAGCCGGGTTTGACTTGGCGCAGGTTGTCACCAATCACGGCCACCACGGCTTGGCGCACCGATTCGGCCTTGCTGGCGTCGCCACGGGCTTGTTCTTCAATGACCCGTTCGAGCATGCTGGAAACAAAAGTCACGCCTGCGGCTTTGATGGCTTGCAGGTCGCAGGGTGCCAAAAAATGCAGGGTTTGGAGGTCTGCGTTGTCGCTTTGTGCGAGCACTGCGGTGGTGTCGGCCAGGCGGTGGCCAACATGGCCAGACACTTGGCGGGCCGCATCGGGCAGCTCCAGCAGTTCGCTGCTTGTCATCGCCAGCGCGGACAAGTCGTACACGCCCTCGGGTGTAACGCGAACCAAAACAGGCCCGGTGCCGGGCTGCCACACACGGCCAATCAACAGGGCTTGCGTTGCGTCTTGCGGCAGGGCGTGTGTCAATGGCGTCGGGTTCATGGGTGTCTCACAGGTAAATTTTTTGCAATAACTGAACCAGGGTTTGGCGCTGGTGGGCTGTCAGTTTAGAGCTTGCGTCGATTTCGAGCTCGTAAGCAGTCACTTCGGCTTGTAGCATGAGTGACACGCCTTTTTCTGTGGGGTGCAGGCCCACGGCGCGCCCATCGGTGGGGTGTGGCTTGCGCTCAATCAGTCCGCGAGACTCCAGCGACTGAATCAGCCCCACCAGATTGGGCGGCAAGATGTTCAGTGACGCGCACAACTGGCGCGAGGTCACGCCCGGGTTGTGGTGAATGACCGACATGACCGAAAAGTCGACGGGCTTCAAACCATACACAGCCAAGCGTTCCAGAAAGACACTGATGATGGACAGCGCCGCCCGGCGGGCGTTGTAGCCCAGCAAGGTTTGCAGATAGCGGGTGTCCACGGCGTCTACGGCCGATACAGAGGGGGTGCGTTTTTGAGTGACCATGGCGCAGCGCATCTTGAATTCAGGCAGCACCCAAATACGTGTCGATCAAGCGCGGGTCCTGGGCCAGGTCCGAAGCCTTGCCGTGCAGACCGATTTCGCCCATCTCCAAGACGTAACCATGGTCGGCAACGGCCAGGGCTGCACGTGCGTTTTGCTCAATCAAGACCATGGTGACGCCGGTTTTTTGCAGGGTTTCAATGATTGAAAAAATCTCTTTCACAATCAAAGGGGCCAGGCCCAAACTGGGTTCGTCCAGCATCAGCAGCGTGGGGCGCGACATCAGTGATCGGCCGACAGCCAGCATTTGGCGCTCGCCTCCAGACAAGGTGCCGGCCTCTTGCAAGCGGCGTTCTTTGAGGCGCGGAAACAAATCGAACACGTCGTCGATGCGACTGCGCCACTGCGCGTTGCCCAGTTGCATTTG